>JAYTJD010000150.1:0-21116 GCA_043731405.1 Candidatus Altimarinota bacterium | reverse complement strand
AATTTTATTCCGAGAATCAGAAGAACGATTCGGTCGTGTGATCTCAGCAGTATGTATTATGAAATCTTCACTTCAAAAAAGTTCTATTTTGAGATCATTAAACTCTTTTTCAAAAACTTTATAATCACTTTCTGAAATACAAAATGCTCAAAGCACAAAAACATTGTATTGATTATCAAGTCATTCGAGTCTCAGATTATGGTCACCACTTTCATCTATAAAGATATACATATATTGCCACTAATTATTGGATAGATTGAGCCTAGTATATCCATACTTGGGAAGAATACCAAGATTTTATTTATCTAAAAAACTAAATCCCTGCTCTTTTCCCCATACTTCAAAAGCCTCAGCAATCTGGAGGAGGTCAGATTGGAGATTGTCCACACTTCGTGAGCTACTATCTCGGTAGATATAGTCTCAGGAGTTATTTTTGAATGGTACCTTCGATGTTGCGAAGAATATAGGATAGTTCTCGATCCTCGGATTGGTGACTTCGTCCCACTTCTGCAAGAATATCACACTTGTCTTCGTTCCTGTATGTGGCTTGAAGCTATTCGCTTCTATACCAACTACAGCGAGGATGCGAGCATGTGCCATCATGAAGTTGCGGATATACTCCTCACTCGTATTGTTAAACACTCACTGTGGCAATACGAGAGCCAGTCGTCCACCTGATCGTACAAAGTTCAGATTGCGTTCGATAAAGAGGAGATGACGAGAGATATTGTCGATGTTTTTCCCTGTTTTCGGATGTTTTCCGAGTTGGAACTTGGCGAGTGTCGCAGATTCCTTGACCTCTCCTGCGAACGGAGGATTCGCGAGGAGTACATCGAAATTGAAATGGAGATATTCTTTTTTGTTTTGTTCATTCATCGAGTATTCATCGAATTCCGTGAGGAGCTCTTCTCGTTTGAAATCCGCCTTCGAGTCTTCTGACCATGAGGCACTATCGAGAGAATTCTCCTTGTAGATATGACTCTTCCCATCTCAGGCAATGAGCATCATAGCACGAGCAATCTTTGATGACTTCTCATCGAAGTCGATCCCGAATAGGCTTTGTTTTGCATAAGATGACATCTTCGTATTCGTCCAATTATGTCGTTTCTTGAGATACTCCATCGTATGGATGAGGAATCCACCAGAACCACAAGCAGTATCGATCACCTTCTCTTTTTCTCCTGGTGCCATCATGCGGACACACATATCGATCACGATACGAGGAGTGAAATATTGTCACTTCTTACTCTTGGCAACATCAGGAATGAGATATTCAAAAGCCTCATCGATGACTTGGAGATTGGTACCGAGAAGCTTGAATGTCTCGATCTCACCCACACAGATAGAGAGATGCTCAGGGAGGAGTTTGATTTTATCACTTTTCTCAAATACTCCTTTCCATCTATTCTTTGCCTCTTCGAAGAGTCGAGAGATATCAGCCTCAGTTCTTTTGGCATCTTTTGTTGGAGACTTGCGGAATTCGAGTGGTCTGTCGGGATTTTCGATAGACTCTTTCTCGTCATGGAGCTTGGCATATATGAGCTTGAATATCTCATCAAAACTATCGAATCCAGAATTGGCCAGTACCAGTTCTTCGATATTTTCGATAACTTCTTTGAGTTGCTTCGGCTCTACGAGATCCGTGAGCATGATACGACGACTGAGTACATCATCGATCGTCTCTCCGAACTTCGGGATATCAGCAAGCGTATCGAAATCCTTGGGATATGGACGATAGAGTATGAGTACAGATTTGCCATTGGTAGCAACTCCGAAGGGTGTCCCATCAGCATTGAGATAGCTCTTGAGTTGTTCGACATCATTTTTCTCATGAGGAGCCTTGATCTCGACCATGAGATGCGGAGTCTCGTTATCCTGAGAATATATGACAATATCGACTCGCTTGGTCTCACGACCGAATCTGACAGATTTCTCTATATCCACTCGTTCTTTTGGATACTTGTATTTTTTGAGGAGTTCACGCAGATAGAGTTGTCTGACTATCTCTTCAGGTGCACATTTTTTGTCACTCCAGACTTGTTTTTCTTCTTCTCATCTCGAATAGCTCCTCAGATAGAGCTTGCTATCTCGCTCATAGATACGAGCATCGAGCTCGTCGATCTCATCACGCGTGAATATGGAGAGCGACTCCGCAGGATTGGAGAATATCTTTTGCAGATAAGTCATAATAAAAGCACTTACAAAAGTAAATGCTAAAATTGTCTTTTTTATGTTTGAAGGTTTTAGCGAAACAAAAGGGCAACCAATGCGCTCAAGTTCGCTAAAACACTTACACTTCTCCCGTACTCAAAAAAGGACGATTAAAGGGCTGAGCAACGATTAGTTGCCCTTTAATTTGTTTGAATTCGGGAAAAATTCTTGGTTAAAAAGAATAAGTATTTTAGCCCGTGTATTCTATAGAATCCTCTCGTTTTAGCAAGCCCAGAACACAGTATAAAAAATCCCCTCACTCGTGAGGAGAAGAATCGTTTGGTTTTTAGGAAACTGTGAGTATCTCATGTCCCGTCTCAGTGACGAGGATCGTGTGTTCCCATTGTGCTGTGAGTGATCCATCCTTGGTTCTTGCTGTCCAGTTATCTTTGTCCAGTTTGGATGCATATTTGCCGAGATTGATCATCGGCTCGATGGTGAATACCATACCTACTTGCATCTTGGGCCCAGTATTCTTTTCGGCCTTGTGATAGACATATGGCTCCTCGTGAAATTGTATCCCGACACCGTGTCCCGTATAGTCTCTCACGACCGAGTAGCCTCGTCCCTCGGCATACTGGGATATCGCATATCCGATATTCCCGAAAAAGTTGCCCGGTCGCACCTCAGCGATCCCGATTTCCCAGGCTTTTTTGGTCACTGCGATGAGCTCCTTCGCCTTCTCGCTCACAGCTCAGACAGTATACATACGAGAGGCATCACCGAAGTATCCATCTACGATCGTCGTGACATCGATATTGAGAATATCACCTTCCTTGAGTATCTCGTCGGCTCTCGGGATTCCATGACAGATGACATCGTTGAGTGAGATACAAGTCGAGCGAGGATAGCCTCACTTGCCCCATGTATTATTCCCCTTGTAGTCGATACATGCCGAAACCCCCCCGTTCGATAGGATGAACGTGTTCATGATGTTATCGAGCTCAAGAGTTGAGACACCCACTTTTACATAGGCTCCGATCATATCGAGCGTCCGAGCCGTGAGATTGCCCGCCTTTCGAATTCATGCTATTTGTTCCGGGGTTTTGATGATGATTTTGGACATATTTTGAAAGAATTATTTGCAGTATAGAAAAAAAAGAATATATTGCAAGGAATTGACAAATAATATTAGTTATTATGAATTCATCATATAATGAACTTGCAAATGAGGTAGATTTGTACCGTTCTCTATTTCAACTGATTTCCATACATCCTACGGTGAATGGTTGATATAATTGGAAACTTGGTGAAAAATGAAAAGAGAGGCAAATATTCATATCGCCTACAGGAACACAAGAAAAGCCATTAAAACCTAAAGAGCTCGCAGTGATTGCAATAGCATTATCAGAATGAAATGAAAAATCTGAACTAGAAAGATTATATTCACAATGAAAGATAATGGATGCAGGGATAATAACTGTAGATGATATTGTGAAAACAACTCAACATCTCCTTATGATAACGCGTAGAGAACATATAACGAGTAGAAAGTTCCTCACGAATGCTACAGAAAATACTGCAAAGATAACTATGTTAGTATGAGCCTATAATAAAATCGCAAAACATCTTATAGAAAATCATGATGATATTAATGATCCAGAATATATGATTCTTTTGGGTTATGTTATTGCTATATTGGGATATAGATTCGAATTCCGTCCATATATGATTAATCATAATTTGATTGATACAAATTGGGTAGGAATATACGACTCTATGTTTTCAGGCTTTGATGAAAATAGTAAATATCAATATATAGATAAATGATAC
Organism: Candidatus Altimarinota bacterium; assembly: GCA_043731405.1. Taxonomy (GTDB): domain Bacteria; phylum Patescibacteriota; class Gracilibacteria; order BD1-5; family UBA2023; genus JABFSX01. The sequence goes on along the minus strand of JAYTJD010000150.1, from coordinate 17,132 downwards.
TATTCTCTCTGGGAGATGTTTCGTTCTATTCGTAATGAAATAGAGACTAAAATACTGATAAAAAAAACTAAACAAGATCTCCTAGTTAGTTCTCCAATTACACCTGAACTCGTTTCGTGATTGCTGGCAAATATATTTACCCCACAATCTCCCTCGGCTTCGACCCATCCGCAGGGCCGACTATTCCCATAGATTCAAGGATATCTACTACACGAGCTGCTCTGCCATATCCCAGTTTCAGATGTCTCTGGAGCATAGATGTCGAGCACTTGCCTGCTGATCTCACGAGCTCTATAGCTGCCTCGATCACGGCCTGATCCTCAGCTCCTGCGTCACTCGGATTGTTGGTACTCGATCATTCCCAGTTCGCTGTACGATCTCCATCTACGATAGATGAGTCATATATATCCGCGAGCATCGCTGGATCTATCGTCCGCTTGATATGACCGACAACTCTCTCGACCTCGTCAGTCTCGATGAGGACTCATTGGATACGAGTGGACGTCATCGCTCCCGTCGGGAAGTAGAGCATATCGCCACGACCGAGGAGATCCTCTGCTCCATATGCATCGAGGATGGTGCGAGAGTCGATGCCAGATGCTACGGTGAATGCGACTCGAGATGGGACATTGGCCTTGATGAGACCCGTGATGACATCGACGGATGGTCGCTGGGTTGCGAGGATCATATGGAGTCCGACGGCTCGAGCCTTTTGTGCTATACGCGTGATGGCTTGTTCTACTTCTTTTTTGTTGCCACTCATCATGAGATCCGCGAGCTCATCGATGATGATGACTATTGCTGGCATACGCTCCTTATCGCTTACTTTTGCATTATACTCTTCGAGGTTACGAGCGTTGAGTGGCTTCAGCGTTGAGTATCGTCTCTCCATCTCTGCTACTCCCCATTTTAGAGCATTGAGTGCCTTGTCTGGGGAGTTGATCACAGGCGTCAGGAGATGAGGGATCCCATCATAGACTCCGAGCTCGACCTGCTTGGGATCCACCATGATCATACGGAGCTCTGATGGAGTGTTCTTATATAGGAGGGACAATATGAATCCGTTCATCCCGACAGACTTCCCACTACCAGTCTGTCCTGCGATGAGGAGATGTGGCATCTTTGCGAGATCTCCGACGATGAAGTCACCATTGATATCCTTGCCCACGGCGATCGCGAGCTTGGACTTGTGCCGAGTGAACGCGATATCCTCGAGGACTTCTTTGATTCCTACTGTATCTCGTTTTTCATTTGGTACCTCGATTCCGACGAGCCCGAGTCCTGGGATCGGTGCTTGGATACGGATAGATTTTGCCTTGAGTGCGAGCGTGAGATCTTTTTTGAGAGCTTCGATTTTTGCCAATCTGACTCACTCTGATGGTCGGAGTCTATACTGGATCACGGTCGGGCCGACACACTCATCCTCCATCTCGACATCGATACCGAACTGGAGGAATGTGCGTTGTATGAGCAATGACTTCTCCTCGATCTCTTCTGGAGACACAACATTGATATGTTGTATATCATTGAGGAGCCGCAGACTCGGGAAATCCCAAGTTCCGAAATCGACTGCCTTCGCTGGATGATTGGATTCGATTTTTTTGCCTTCTGGGGTTTCGAGTGGGATCTTCTTGGTCAGGCCTGAGAGTGCATTCGCGAGGAGTGATTTTCCTGTTTTTGGTTTTTCAACCAGTTCTGGGATTTTTTTGTTGTGTATTGCTGCGAGTTTCCTCTCGAGCTCTTCTGCCTTCTTTTTGTAGGCATCGTCACCTTTTCACTTCCTCACAGGTATGATATCCTCATCTGTATCCGATGGGATGACCATGTCTCGCATATTACGGATACTCGGTACGGATTCTCTGACTTTGGATAAAATAGCTCGATACGAGATACGGAGTGTGAGATAGAGAGCGACGAACCAGAGGACGATGAGTGCTATCAGAGCACTTGATCCTCACATGAGTCGGTTCATCATGGAATAGATATCAAAATAACCTATTGTCGATTGAGTATACCATCCCACAAGCGATGTTGTCGCTAGCCAAAACAGTACAATGCCGACGAGTCGAGATGCTGACCAACTTGCTCGCTTCACCAGGATCATCACACCGAGGAGCATCAGGATCGGTGAAAATATCCATTTGTAATATTCTCCGAAGAACGCAACCCCAGCACGAGACATATAGATCCCGATGACGGATGACTCACTCGCTGAGAGGAATGCAAGGACTGCGAGCGTCACGAGTACGCCTCCGGCGATGATATTGGTCAGTTCGTATGAGAGGAGTGGTGCGTGATGTGGAGTGGATTTGCGACGAGACATATGGGCATAGTATATGGAAAAAGTTGATAGAGGCAAAAGGAAAAATATTCTTATTATTTCTTGCTTTTTCTCAGAAATATATATAGTGGAGCTCGTACGCGAGCATAGCTCAATTGGCTAGAGTACCGCCTTGCCATGGCGGCCGTTGTGGGTTCGAGTCCCATTGCTCGCTCCAGTAAAAAATCAAATCTCGTCTGCCTCAGGCGGATGGGATTTTCGTTCGGAGAGGTCGCATAGTGGCCTAGTGCACACCCTTGGAAAGGGTGCGTGGGGTAACTCACCGGGAGTTCGAATCTCCCTCTCTCCGCCATTTTCATATTCCTCATTTGGAGAGGTCGCATAGTGGCAGTCGTTTCCACCCATTGGAAAGGGTGCGTATCGCAAGCCACCGGGCTTCGATCTCCTCGGGTCTCCGCCATTTCAATATTTTCAACCTTTTATCATCATGATGAATCTGATCTCCAAACTCGCTCAAAAACCTACAGATAAGAATATCCGTATTGCTCGTATTGTTTTTGCCATTGTCGTACTTGCGACTATCCTGCTCGGTTGGTCAGTCACGCGTACAGAGTTCGGACTACCTGAGTGGATACGCTACATTCTATTCTTATTCCCTGCTATTGGGCTCATCCGAGGTATCCTAGATCCAGGGATATTTCGAAAAAAAATCTGGAAATGGACAGTATTCGGTCTTGGCATAGCAATGATATTGATCTCATTATTTGTCATCGAGGATCAGACTATCATATCTCCTACTCTAGCTCCAGTCGTCAATACTGGGAGTATCAATATCGCAGATATTGGGGCAACTCCTGCAGTTTCAACTCCATTCACTGTTTCGACTGACAACTTCTTCGGCTTCTATGGGTTCATCCTTGCCATCATGGGAGTGTTATTGAATAGCAAGAATATCACCACAAAGAATGAGCGATTCGGTGAGATCGTGAAAAAGATACGGGTGTAGTTCCTATATTGGTGAGAATCCAATTATTAAGTTTTCAATATCAGAATTGCTCCAGATACTGATAATCACCAATAAAATAAAATATCGCACCGAAATAGTGCGATATTTTTGACAAAAAAAGAAGTACCTGATATAGTTCTCTTATCTACTTCATGAGACGGTATACTTCACATACCAAACAAACAAATACACATACTCTTTGTACATTTTTATACAAAATCGTTCACATCATAAAGATGGAACACCCAACCAATACACGAGCTGGTCATACTCACGCAAACAGACCAAAATGCAGTAGATCGCAGGTTATGTCAAAAGTGAAGAGAAGACATAACAAAATCCCCAATCTCGGCCATCTAAAAATTTATTTTTACAGCCAAATGAGAATGGGGATTTTTTAGAAGTCCTGATGATCTGATATTGTTGTTACAACGAAAATATTGTTCCCATCCTCGTACCGAAAATATCAAAACGCTCGATATTTTTGATTAATCCGAAATTGATATACTCATTCGTTTTTTGGTTTCCTTTTCTTGAAATCATATTTTTGCACTAAACCTGAAAGTATCATGGTTTTGGCTTTCTTGTATTGAGCAAGAATTTGTCGAGATTCCAAGTATTCGTATATATCCAAGTTCTTCTCCCGTATCGAGTCAATGGGAAACATAAATTAGATATTTATCAGTTTTGATGTAGGTATATTTTTGGCTGCTGAGATACTCTCATCAAGCTCACGTTCAAATTCCCACTGTTTCATATACAGAGAAAACTCATCCATAGTCTTGAAGTGAGTCTTCGGAAACTCTATAGATGTATCGACAGTGAATATAGTCATATCGATATTATATCCAATTCTCGATAAAATCAAGCAATTTAATTTTTACAGCCAAATGAGAAAGGGGATTTTTTTAGCCATTAGAGCTTAATTACTTTCAAATATATCTGATATATCAATCAGGATATATGACTCATTGACGCTTACTTTCTTCATCAGAGAACAAATAAACTCATTTCTCAATTGCTGTAGTATATTTATATTTAATAGGCGTTAGTGACATGCCTGTCATTGTAGTAAATCAATATTGTCAGCTTTTTTTTACTTTTAAAATAAGATTATGATTTGTTTCAATGTTATCATAGCTTTCTTCACGAAGCATCTCCTGGGGTGGTGGAATATCGCTTATTCAAGTATCTATAGTATTCTCACTTGAATCTCAATATTCTCAAGTCATTTTAGCTAAAGTCTTTATATTATTTCACTTTTTATCGATCAAAAAATAGTTCATTTGTTCCATTTTTCATTCATTTTCCTTAATCCCCACTTCGGCATAGCCATTTTTAAAATCGCTAACAATGTAATATTTACTATTCACTATAAGATTGCCCAATGTATCTATAAACCCATATTTATGGGAGCTTTTGTCTAGAATTGATGCAAGACCATCACGATACTCTCAATTTATGCGTAAATCAGCGTTAGTAATATTAGAAATTATTTCACCTGTTTTATTAATAATATGCACACCATTCTCATCTTCTACTAAGGCCATTCACTCAGAAAAGTCAGTAACTCAATAAAAACGAGGAGGTATAGATATTGCCCCTGAATTATTTACATACCCCGTTATTCTTTTAAGTCAGAATCCAGGCTGTATCTGTTTATATATCTGAGCCATTCATTCAGAATAATTTCATATTTTATAGTATTCTAGTGGTAATACTATAACTCATTTTTGATTAATTAATCCCCAAGTATCTAGTCCTTCTCATTTACTTAATTTCATAACACGAGCTAATCAGAACTCATTGAATGGACCTATTACATCATAGGTATTTCTGAATTTATAATGTTCAGTTGTTTTATCTTGGGTATCAATATTTAGTACCAAAGATTGCTGCGAGCAACTCGTAGCAATTAGTAATATAATGAAGATTATATATTTCATATATGATATATAATTAAAAATTACGCCCCGAACTTAAACAACATCAAATCTCCATCCTGTACAATATACTCCTTCCCTTCCATTTTCACTTTCCCTTTTTCACGTGCTCCTGCCCATCCTCCGAACTCGATGATATCCTTGTAGTTCACGGTTTCTGCTTTGATGAATTTTTTCTGGAAGTCAGTATGGATGACTCCTGCTGCCTGTGGAGCGGTATCTCCGCGATGGATCGTCCATGCTCTCACCTCAATCTCACCCGCTGTGAAGTAGTATTGGAGACCGAGCAGATCATAACACTTCTTGATGATAGCGTCCATAGGATTGCGATCGACCCCCATATCAGCGAGGAACATCTTCTTATCCTCATCTGAGAACTCGATCATATCCATCTCGATTTTTGCTGATACTGGTAATACTGGGATCTGAATACCCGAGATACCTGTCATAGCTCGGAGCTCTGATTCTGGGGTATTGATCGCATCTTCAGCGACATTCACCGCATAGATGAATGGCTTGTTCGTGAGGAGGTGGAGATCTGCGATCATGAGTTTTTCTTCGTCATCCATCTCCATGAGAGATACGATCTTGCCATCTTCGAGTTGAGTCTTGACTCGTGCATAGATCTCTTCTCGAGCCTTTGCTTCTTTATCTCCGGATCTGACTTTTTTCTGATTGTCACCGATTCTCCGATCGATCGTGTCGATATCGGCGAAGATGAGCTCGAGATTGATGATCTCGATGTCCCTTTTTGGATCCAGTGACCCTGAGACATGATGTACATTGGTATCATCAAATGCCCGAACCACCTGGAGGATCGCATCTACAGAACGGATATGAGAGAGGAATTTGTTCCCGAGTCACTCCCCTTTTGACGCTCACTCGACGAGACCCGCGATATCGACGAATTCGACGGTTGCAGGGATCACTTTTGCTCCATTGACTACAGCTCGAATCTGCTCAAGGCGTTCATCATTGACATTGACGATACCAGTATTGGGCTCGATAGTACAAAATGGAAAATTCGCAGCCTCAGCGGCATACGACTTCGTGAGAGCGTTGAACAGTGTAGACTTACCAACATTCGGGAGACCGACGATACCAACTTGCATAAATAGAGAGCTTAGAATTTAGAACTGAGAAAATGTGATAGATCTTGAATTATAGGTGAAATCAGGATGATGAATACTAGAGATTGACTCGCTGTACTGGAGTCTGAGTCTCTGGGAATATGCCCCCAGTCAGGATATGATATCCTCCGAATATCGCAATGCATACCATCAAGACCAGATAGACTCGTATGATGATACTGATATAGCGTGAGTACTGACGGTAGTCACGGATATGCATCAGGAAAATAGCAAGAAATCCGAAAATTCCCAACAACAAGAACAAGTATAGACCGAAGAAAATATAGTTGGACATAAAAAAAGTATATAGGAATCTCTGTTTTTCGCAAGTGAGAAACAGAAAAAGCTATCTGATATATTGCTGTATCTTCGTATTCATTGCTATAAGTGAGAAATCTAGTGCCCTATTGCGACAGGCTCATTCCATATTTTTGAACGTCTCAGGACTCGTCCTCTTCACTATATCTACGAGATTGAACTCTAGATTCTGTGCTCCAATCAGATATCCAGTCTTTCCTGATATCATGCTCTCCCTATATCATCATTCATCTACTGCGACCACGGGCACTCCGCACGCCATCGACTCGATAGTGACCATCCCGAAGTCTTCATTCTCACTCACACAGATACTCGCGATTGCACCAGAGATGATCTGAGGGAGATGGTTGTTGTCTGTGAGCTCATGGAATACTATGTTCGGATATCATCTACCGAGTTCTATGAATTCATCTTTTTGGCTATCGTGTTTGCCGTAGAGTATGATGATATTCTTGTCTGGAATTTGCTGAAAAGCTCGAATAATGCTATCGATACGTTTGGCGTGGGTGAGTCTCGAAAATGACAAATAATATCATTTATATAATTCGTTCAATCACTCTATTGCGAGTATTTGCGATACATGATTTTCATCGAATATTTGGAATCGATCTACATCAACACTTGGATATATCACGATGGCGTCATCCCGTCCACACCACTCGGACATTCGCTGTTTGTTTGCGTCGGAGTTCACGAATATGGTATCTATTTTGCTCAGCTCTTTTTTGTACAACCATCTCAGAAACACTGAGAATATGAGGAAAAATGGACGAGCCAAAAATGGTACCTTCGCGAGGTACTGCGACCTCTGATCGAAGAGATGACGAGAGATCGAGTGAGCGTAGTAATAGGTTCGAGTGCCAGGTGTAGTATTCCAGATTCCTGTGATAGCCTCGTTCGAGAAGAGGATATTACTATAGTTGGAATAATCTAAGTCTCTAGAAACCAAACCCCCCTCCTGCTTCGCAGTATCCCCCCTTGACAGGGGGGCAATAAAAAATCTCCACTTCATCCGTAAAAAACCAATCATCCCCCGCCGCCACTCTGAATCTACCTCGAATATCTCTCAGTGAAATCCCATCGACCTACTATCATAGCAGTCTGGCGACCAGATCGCTGTTGCGATATCAGCACCGAGTCACTTTGCGATCTCGATATTGAGACGCTCTGCACCTCATCGCATTAGGAATGTATCGTGGAAAATAAGAGTTTTGGACATAGGCGGATTATATCAATATTTGTTTGAATTCCAAAGGAAAATAGATATAGTAACGAAAGTTAGTATCTCTAAATCCAAAAATATGTCCAAGAAACCAGTCACATCAAAACTCAAAAGAAAACCAATATCCGACTTCCTCATACCTACTATCATCGATAAGATCGGTGGTCAAGAGCGAGCCTACGATATCTACTCTCGTCTCCTCGAGGATCGTATCATATTTCTATGAGATGCTATAGACTCTATGGTTGCCAACACGGTCATCGCTCAGCTACTATTTCTCGAAAAACAGGATCCGAAAGCTCCGATCACCCTCTATGTGAACTCTCCAGGAGGTCATGTGACTGCAGGTCTCGCGATCTACGATACGATGCAATCAGTGAAGCCAGATATAATAACTGTAGCAGTAGGGCTCGCCGCCTCTATGGGATCGATCATCCTCGCTGGTGGTGCAAAAGGAAAACGCTATGCACTCCAACATGCTGAGGTCATGATCCATCAGCCTCTCGGAGGCATGGAGGGTCAGGCCACAGAGATCCGTATCGCAGCAGAGCATATCATCCGTACAGGAGAAGTCCTCTACAAAATTCTTGCCAAGCATACAGGTCAGGATATCGACACTATTCGTCGTGACTGTGATCGTGACAACTTCATGACGGCTGAGCAAGCAGTGAAGTATGGATTGATTGATAAGGTAATATAAAATCATCGCAATATGACTCAAGAACTCCTTTTTTCACTCCTCGCACAAGCGAAAGAAATGAAATCCCAACTCGATGCTCTTCGTCCTCTTTCTCCTGATATGGAGAAGAGGATTTTTGACAAGCTCCGTCTCGACTGGAACTATCACTCCAATCATATGGAGGGAAATTCTCTGACATATGGTGAAACAAAGATGTTGCTCATGTATTGAATAACCTCTAATGGTAAACCACTGAAGGATGCCATTGAGATGAAATGACACAATGAGGCACTCAAATGGGTGCTCGATATTGTATATGATGAATATCCTCTCAGTGAGACATTTATCCGAGAACTCAATAAAATGGTTTTGGGTGATCCATATGAGGTAGATGCAATAACACCTGATGGAAAACCTACTAAAAAAAGAATATCTCCATGAGAATATAAAAAAGAACCAAATAGTGTTCTCACGAAAACTGGAGAAATATTTCGTTTTGCTGAACCATTTGAGACACCAGCAAAGATGCATGATCTGATAGACTGGTTTCGAACAGAGAGGCAAAATCAAAATCTAGACCCTATCTTATTTGCAATAGAATTTCACTATCGATTTATCCGTATTCATCCTTTTGATGATGGCAATGGTCGTACTGTGAGAATACTCATGAACTTTATCCTCATGCAGTATGGATATCCCCCAGCTATTATCAGAACTGATATGAAAGAGTGATATCTTGCAGCACTAGAGCAAGCTGATACGTGAGATCTCTGAACATTTTTCGAATATGTGACCCGTGAAGTGATCCGCTCTCTCGATGTCATGCTCCGATGAGCCCGTGGTGAAGAGATCGATGATGAGGATGATCTGGATAAAGAGATCCGATTACTAAAAGGAGAAATATCAGGTGGAAATAAACATAAATTCGGATCAAAGAAAGAAAAGATTGAATATACACTCTGAAATACCATTACTCCATTTATTCAATATATATTCTGATCCTTATGAGATTTTGATGATTTCTATCATTATCCCAGATCAGCTTTTGCAATTGTGAATTATGAGCAAACCTGATGAATGAATCTCTTTGCTAATATCGAAGCAAATGCAACTGGTCAAGATATTAGCGGAAAAAAAGTAGAAGGTGATGATATATTTGATATTCAAAAACTTCTGATCGAATGAAAAGCAATTAGTAATATATTCTTTAGAATCAGGTATACTTGATTGAATTTTCTCAAAGAAAATGAAGAAAACTCGTATCTTTTTTGTATAGATATTGATTTTTCCTCTGAAAGTTTTTTTGAAATAAAAGTACAAGATTTCGTATATGGACATAATAATATGAATAATATTTTTGTACTAAAAAAAACATATCTTGAGAATATTTCTCAGATTGAGAGAAACAAGATATTGAATCTTGCAAAACAAAGTCATCTCGAATTCATAAAATCCAATAAAATCTAATTCTATGAAATCCTCCATCCACAACCTCCTCAATAAATGAGTCTCACAGCTCATCGATCGGGATCATCTCGCGAAGCGACTCGAGTCATGAGACAAGATCGTCGTGAAATTCGGAATCGATCCGTCAGGAACTATCGTCCATCTCGGGCATATGGTTCCTATTTTGAAGCTGAAACAGTTCCAAGAGATGTGACACAAGGTCATACTCCTCATCGGAGATGCGACGGCTCAGGTCGGTGATGCGAGTGACAAGGATGCAGAGCGTCCGATGCTCCAGAGGGCAGAGACTGAGGTAAATGCCAAACTCTTCCTCTCGAAGTTCGCGAAAGTACTCGATCTATCAAAAATAGAAATCTACTACAATAGTGAGTGACTCGATGCGGTGAACTTCGCAGGAGTGGGTGAGCTCGCCAAGAACTTCTCCGTGGCGGAGATGCTCGATCGTGACAACTTCTCGAAGCGGTACAAGTCAGGAGTCCGTATCTCACTCCAAGAGTTCCTCTATCCGATCATGCAAGGATATGACTCGGTTGCGATCGCTCGCAAATACGGAGCCTGTGATCTCGAGCTCGGTGGTACGGATCAGTACTTCAATCTGTTGGCTGGTCGTACTCTCATGGGGGCACATGGATTACCAAAACAGGATATCATGACATTTGACCTGCTCGTTGGATCTGACGGCAAGAAGATGAGCAAGACATCGCCGAATACGATCGCAATCGATGAGGCTCCACAGAGCATGTATCAGAAGCTGATCAATATACAAGATGATCTCATCGTTGCTTACTATGAACTCGCGACTGATGCGACTCTGGAAGAGGTCGAAGAGGTAAAAAAGAGACTCGAATCAGGTGAACATCCAAATGTACTGAAAATAGAGCTCGCACAACGAGTCATCACTATGTATCATGGGAAACCATATGATTTAAATGATAAAAATAGTATTGAAAAAATAAGTCTTAAAGACTTAAGAGTAATTAATCAACAAAATGAAGTTAGTTTAACAAGTTTGGATATAAATAAGGAGAGTATAGGCGAGTTATTGAAACTATTGAGTTTTTGTGCGACATCTGGCGATGTTCGCAATGCTCTCGTTGGCAAGTCTGTCCGTATCGATGGAGTTGTGATCGAAGATCCCAAGTTCTTGGTTACGATATCTCCAGATGGTACCCTCGTTGAGATGGGGAAAAAGAAGGCAAAACGGGTGTTTGTTTAGCATTAATAATCTTGATATGGCAATAAAATTGACTGATTGGATAAAACAACATGATGATATGCAAGAAAACCCAGAACACCAGATTATATCATGTGTGTGATGACATCACACATCAATAAATGAAATGAATTTGCTGAAAACTGGCTGATTTTGTCCAAAATGTAATCTCCCAGTAACAGAAACTAGTGATAATGCACATACTCGAATGTTGGAAAATTTAAGTGAAGAATCAATGAGTGCAAGAGAACGAATACTCGAAACAGGCGAGTATGAAACAACACAAATCCCGCTAGATGGATCAAGGTTCATGGTAGTTCAGGTAGGAAAATCAGTAGTTCAGGTACTTGTATAATATTCATCTATGGCTTTTCTCCTAGTTTATGTGACCCATCCATCTAAGCCCGAGGCTCTGAGAATGACGGCTGATCTCCTCAATTCTCATCTCATCGCTTGTGCCAATTTTTTCCCGATCGAGAGTATGTACTGGTGGGATGGGAGACTCTCGAGTACGAGCGAGATTGTCACTATCTACAAGACTCGAGTGGAGAACTGGGAATCACTCAAATCTGCTATAGAGGCATCTCACAAGTATGATGTCCCCTGTATCATCAAGATGCAAACTGTCGAGGCGAATGAATCCTATGAAAACTGGATCCAAGCAGAATCAGTCATTTCTTAACTCTCTACTATATGACTCCTACTATTCTCTCCTACATCTCAGGTATCCTCACTCTCCTCATCCTTGATGGAGTAATGATATGGTTCGTGATACTCCCTACGTTCAAAAAATATATCCCCACATATCTCAATACAGATATGAATTTTGTGGCTGCGATTGCTTTTTATCTCCTCTATATACTCGTGCTGCTATTGCTCGTGATCCTCCCATGAGCTGAGGCGGGAGTAGGTCTTCAGAAAATCCTGATCAATAGTGCTCTCTTCTGATTCGGAGCGTATATGACCTATGAACTCACCTCTATGAGCGTGATGAAGTGATGGAGCTGGAATATGGTAGCCATCGATACTATCTGGGGAACGGTTCTCACGGCGATCATCGCAGTGGTTATGTATACTGTATATCGTTATTTCACCTAATGCAACGACTCGCAACAATCATATTTTCTACTCTAGTATTGATATCTCTGGATTATTTTTCGAAGCAATCGATGCTGGATCTCCTTCAGTGGGAAGGCATCCAGATATGGTGAGAATTCTTCAAGCTCCAGCTCTCCTACAACTCTGGTATCGCATTTTGACTCCCGATCACGGGACTACCACTCCAAATCATTACGATAGTACTCATCATCGCTTTGCTCGGGTACTATTTCCATACTGAGTATCCGAAAAGATCGACACTCCTCGATGCAGGATATACACTGATCATTGCAGGAGCACTCTCACATGCATATGAGCGTATTTTTGTAGGACACGTGATCGACTTTATTGCAGTACAATACTTTGCTATTTTGAACTTTGCGGATATATTTATATCTATCGGTGCCGCTCTATTATTCATCGCATACTATGTCCGAAAACAATAATACTCTCTCAGATATATCGACCTCACCAGAAGAGCTCCTCGGCCCTCCACGTGTAGATCTCGTCGGTATCGCGATGATGCTCCTCGTAGCCATTGTCGTCGGATTCCTCTCATCTGTCTGAGTCGTGATATTCGCATTTCTCTCACTGGGGACATTCTCACTGGGGAGTGGGATATCGCCCATATTGCTTGCTATGATCACGTTCTTTTCTCTCACTGTGAGCAACATGATATATCTCTGGAGTGCTAAGTGAATATTTCCTCATATCTACACTGGAGCTCGTACAACGTTCCTCCATGCATCGGTATTCTCTATCATTCTTTATGTTGCGATTGCTCCGCTCTATCTCATTGTCAGCTCTATGCTAGTGGATGGCTCTGGTATACTAATCGCGTATATTGCTCATGTCCTACTCAACATATTCGGACTAGAGATCATCGTGAGTGTTTTGTCGAACTATCGCTACTCGCTACTCTCTATATACTCCAGTATAGTGAGTTTGATACTTACAGGTAGTATATTATTCCTTATCTATGCTCAGACATACACGAGTTCGAGCAATGCACTGTTTGTACTCTTGGGGCTCTCTATGCTCGCGTTTGTGATTGCGATTTTCACTACTTTTTTTATCCGGTTTTGCTACTACCGTATCTATGTTGCCTCAGGATCTGATCCTATCGGTGATGTATTTTCCCGAGTCGAGAGCGAGGCCAAGGCCATAGAAAAAGAAGTCGAAAAACAACTCTTCACAAAATAATCATCCCCATCTATGTACCAACTCGTCCGCAAAACCCTCGAAACCTATATCAACGAGAAACGCATCATCACACAATCAGATATCCCAGCAGAACTCCTCGCTATGATGTCGACCCGACAATCGGTATTTGTCACACTCTATATGGACGGACGGGTGATCGCGTCATCTGGTCGTATCCAGTGCCAGAAGGAGAATACCGTGTATGAGGCGATCGATGCCACGATGCTCTGTCTCAAAGATAGTCGATTTGCATCTGGACTCCAATCGAGTGAGAATCTCGCAAAAATACATATCCGAGTCGATACATTCTCCCCTGAGGATCGCCGTATGATCCAGAGTGCATCTGAGATGTCCCCTCGTGATGAGTGACTCATTCTCCTCTCACAGAATCTCGGTGTCATGTCAGTAGTCCTCCCTCATATGATCCATCTCGATCCGACTCCTGAGAGGTATTTTGCTCTGGCTTGTCAAAAGGTGGGGCTCGATCCAAACACACTCACTCATGCTGACTATGTGCTCTATGCACTGAAAACCAGAGAGAGTACAGATATGGTGTAGAAAAATAGACTAAGACTAAGCAGAAAGAGTAAGAATGGAATATAAGTTTTTTTGATTCAAAAATTATTAGTAATACTACTCTTAGATTTTTTCCTTAGACTTAGTCTCCTTGTAGTACTTGCACTCTTTCTGGAGCTTACAGCTCTCACATTTTGGTTTTCTTGCTATACAGTGATATCGCCCGAATAGTACAAGTGGATGATGTATGATACGCTTGGTCTCAATATCGAATAGCCGATCCAGTTCCCGATCGGTCTGTTCTGGCGTCTTGGTCTCTACGGCTCCGAGACGATTCATCACACGGTGGATGTGTGTATCGACGCCGACATAGGGCATATCATAGAGGACTGCGAGGACGACCTTGGCGGTTTTGATCCCGATGCCTGGGAATGTCTGGATAAGTTTCAGGTCATTTGGCAGTATTCCATCATATTCTCTTGCTAGGATGGTACCGGTTTCTTTTATAAATCGGGACTTATTTCTAAAAAAATTCACATACCGCAGGTGCTCTTCGATATCCTCCAGTAATATATCGATGACGTCACTCGCCTGTCGTACGATCCGAAAAAATGGTGGTGTAATCCTGTTGACCTGCTTGTCAGTTGTCTGAGCGGAGAGGATGACAGCACAGAGGAGCTGAAATGGTGTCTCGTAGTCAAGCTCGATTTTGTTCCCACCGTATTCGGCTACTATCGGCTCGAGGATGCCTCACCAGTCTTTTTTCATAGTTTATTTTGTAGTCTCTCCATAGATGAGAGTGAGATTCTTCTGACATACTATTTTGTCTGAGCAGATGAAGAGCTTGCCAGGAATACGAGCATCGATGTAGACGAGTGATCCATCAGTCAGCTTGGCGGGATTATTCGATATGTAGGTGCGGAGTGTGATGAGTTGATCCAGGATATTTTTGGGTATCGTTCCATTTTTGACCTCACCATCATCTTGGAGTGCGAATACGATACGAGTCCCAGAATCGAGGATGATATGGAGTTCATTCTCTGATGTATAGTATCTGGATCGTCCGAGACCCAGCGATGTCCACTCTGTAGAGAATATCTGGAATATCTGAGATATGGTACTCATATCAGATTCCCCTATTGCTTGTTTGTAGTTGAGAAACAGATCGCCAATGAGGGCAGATGCTGTCAGGTCGAGATGATACTTGGGCTGAGTATCTCCAAGATCCCGCTCGGGGATGAGGACGCCGTTGCTCGAGAGTCACCACTTCTTCTCCCCTATTCCTGCGATGACGGTGTCAAATAATATCGGAGCACCAGTGATGAGGACTTTGACGCCATTGGGATAATACCTATCGATACTGACTCAGGCGAGATTGTGCATGCTCGACTTGAGCCGGAGTGCAATATCTGCCTCATCCAGGAGGAATATACTCTGCCCATAGACTCACTCGAGTGCCCGATATGCAATACCGATATCGACTCCAGGAGTCATCGCCTCGACCATGACCTGATTGGGACTGATTTTGAAATACGGAGAAAAAGCGACAATATACACAGATAATAGGACCAACATCAATCCAATCATACTCATCATATATCCATAGTTCTTCAAGAGATCTCCGGTGATGATTTTCTCTTGGAAAAATGTCGAAAATGCCGTGATGTTCCCTCTTTGAGAGGCGAACTTGCTCGTATTGCGAGACCTCTGGAATCTGTTATCATCGGTCGCAGCACCAAAAAGGTACTTTTGTTTTTTTTCATTTTGTACCTCTTTTTTCCATCGTTTTTGACCTCACTTGGTGAGTCCAGAGATGTAGGATTTGAGTCTATTTCGAAAGTCCATATTGCTTGTCGAGTTCTTGGATGAGAGAGAGGATATCACCTTTTTTATCGATATTTTTGGCTACTCGGAATCGGATCCGAGGAGTCCGACGGAGTCCGAGCTCGCGAGATATACGAGCATGGATGATTCCTGCGATGGGTGCAAGGAACGCTGTGAGCTCCTTGTCATCTCACTGTCCATGGACCATGATATCGGCGTAGCTCTTGTCACTTGAGACCACAATCTCGAGCACAGATATGATACCGTGGGTGTGTTCGTAGTCACGAGAGAATGTGAGTATCTCCTGGATGGCGAGTGTGCGGATACATTCAGAAAGTCGGTCACTTTTGATAGTCATGGTGTGTAGTAGTGTGGTATATTGCTAAGATATCAGGATAGTCAGAGTCAGGAGCTGATTATAGGGAAAAATAGAGAAAAAGGAAATCTAATCCAGGAATTTGCTCAGGTCACTCTTGAGTGGAGCCTCGAATCCATATTCATGATCGAAGAGATTGAAATTGAGCCTGAACGCATGGAGCCATTGTCTCGTGAGTCCGTATTTTTCTGATACTTCAGTATTTGTTTTCTCGTTACCATAGACCTTGTCACCGACGATCGGATATCCGATGGAGGAGAGGTGTACTCGGATCTGATGTGTACGACCCGTGAGGAGATCGACCTCAAGGAGTGTGTACTTGTCGGCGATAACCCCCTTGTTGAGAAATTTCGTTTTAGCGAGTTTTGGGTTCGATGGATCCATGGTAGTCATCTTTTTGCGATCATAGGGATCACGTCCGATGAACGACTCGATATATCACTCATTGTCTTTCACGATACCGACGACGAGGGCGAGGTAGGTCTTGTGGATCGTTCGCTTGGCAATCTTGAGTTGGAGTGCATGCATCGACTTGTCGTTCTTCGCGATGATGATGAGTCCCGATGTATCCTTGTCGAGTCGGTGGACTATACCAGGCCGCTCGACGCCGTTGATGATGGATGGTTGGAACTCAGGATCCTCGTGACGGATACCCAGATTCTTAAAATGATACAACAAAGCGTTCACGAGTGTACCCATCCTTCATCATTCTCCTGGTGTTGGGTGCGTATTGATCCCTGCTTCCTTGGATATGATAGCAAAATCATCATTTTCAAAAATAATATCGAGTGGCATATCCTCAGCTATGAGTGCCATCTGATCGACTCGCCAACTGATCTCGATCACATCACCTCGG
>JAYTJD010000149.1:0-1235 GCA_043731405.1 Candidatus Altimarinota bacterium | reverse complement strand
TATGAGGGATCTCACAGATCCGAAGGGTAACAAGGCTCGAGCCCTGGCGCAAAGAGTATTAAATGAAAAGTGATGAGACCAGTCTCCACTAGCATCTTCTTGAGTAGGTACTAGTTGTTAAGTCCAAACACATCCTTTCACTAAAATAGAAAAAGTGGGTATACTGAATTCGCTAAAATATCAGTAACTAACCCACTTTTTCTATGCCAATACTCTATCCAACAAAAGGGAAAACTCAAGGACATCTTCGTTATATTGTAAAAGAAGATTATCTCAATCGATGAAGCTCACTCAAAACAGCAAAAACATTCAAGATATCACACACCACCGTACTCAATTGGCATCATAGATTCGATCAAGAGAATACACTGGAGAATCGAAGTTCAGCTCCGCTCATTCCACACCGTACTCATGAGATCGGAAGCCTCTATATTCTCTACTATCTCTACAAGACAACATGACATACCGTTTCGGAGATAGAAGACTATTTTGAAACGAATAGCATCGTATTCCCCCGTAGTAGTATATACTACCATCTCAGATCATGGTGACTCATACAAGAACGCAAAGAGAGAGGAAAAAGAATCACTGGAAAATTCAAAAAATATGAACCTGGATTTATCCATGTAGATATCACCTATTGACCCAAGATTGATGGAGTGAAGTACTACATCCATATTGCTATTGATCGAGCTACACGGCTCATGTACCTCGAACTCCATGAAGATAAGAAAGCGAGTACTGCAGCCTCATTTCTTGAATCTGCACTTGTCTTCTTCCCATTCAGAATAACTCGAGTACTCACAGATAACTGAAAAGAGTATACTCTCAATAATCATCGAGGGAATGGGAAATATGATGAGGAGAGCTTACTGAAGTGAGCATTTGATCTTATATGTGAAACATACGATATATCTCATCGTCATACTGCCCCATATACTCCTCAAACCAATGGACTCGTAGAACGACTCAATGCTACTGTAAAGTGAGCTACCCTCAAGATCCATACATACTCTAGCAAAGATGAAATGAATAGTGATCTCTTGAGTTTTATGATATGCTATATCCTTGAACGCAAGCACTCATCTCTCGTCTCTGAATACCGAGTAAAGACACCATACCAAGCACTGGAACACTGGTACCAGATTTCTCCAGAACTCTTCCATGAAACCCCCCTTGATTTCAAGGAGAAACTGCTTACTATACGAGCACATCTCTAGTGCAATACATGAGTC
>JAYTJD010000148.1:0-3263 GCA_043731405.1 Candidatus Altimarinota bacterium | reverse complement strand
ACTGTGACCTCTATCGTCTGGAGGACTACTCGACTTGGGTATCTATCGGAGGCGAGGAGATATCTCAGGATCCAGATAGCATCATACTCATCGAGTGGCCAGAGATACTATGAGATAGTGTGACTCCAACCAAAAAAATGTCCATCGAAGTGATGGAGGATGGGAGGCGGAAGATGAGGGTAGAAAATCTTATCTAATTTTGTCCTACAGCGTAGTTACGGCCATATCGGGTACAGGTACCGTTGACTCAAATACCATTGTAACTCAATAGTACATTGTTGATATCTGCTCATTTTGGATTTTCGAGATATCCAGATATAGAGTACTGTCCAGTAGTGTTATTGAAATAAAGCATATAGAGATCTTGAGATGATCCACTAACTGCACATCATCAAGTATTGGATAGTATCGGTGGACTATAGATGTCACTTACTGTCTTTTGCTTAATACCACCTGTGATATATCATTTTTCTTGGAGTGCTGTGAATAGAGATTTAAGATAGTCTGTTGAATCGGTATAGTTGATGTGTCATTCTCACCCCCCTCGCCAACCACCTCATGCAACCCAGTAAGTACTCTTATCTAGGTGATAAGATATCAGTGCTGTGTTTAGTTGTTTTATTTCGGATATCTTCGCAGTATCTCGTCAACGAGCAAGGTATGATTTCAATGATGGATAGAGCGAGGCAGCGAGTATCCCGATGATACCGATGACGATCATGAGTTCCACGAGCGTGAATCCTGATCTATTTTTTGGGATTAGAGAGAGAGAGAGAGAGAGAGAGAGAGAGTTTTCACATTGTGTGAGAGTGAGGAGATACAGATATACTTGTCTGAGTATATGGGATTACTATTTTGAGTCAATTTTTATTTTGCTAGCAGAGTTCAAGAGTAGCTCTGATCATATTTGATCGCATGAATTCAAGTTCTTTTGATTTCTCGGATATTTTTACTATACTGCACCGGCTCCTTGCTTCCAAGAGGAGCAATGAGCATTTTATTTTTTAACCGCACTTTTTTATGAAGAAGTTCGTTTTCGAACTTCCAATACTTTGGAAGCATCGCCTGGTTACGATAGCAATATCGGTTGATGTTAGGCGTTTTGTGAGACGAGGCAAATAGCCTGTCGGTCATATCAAAGAAAAATCCCTGTTAGAACCAGGGATTTTTCTTTGGGCATTTTATCTCCCACACTTTTTATGATTTCTGCTTTCGCAGACATGAGAAGTATATATGACTTTCTATGAATTGCAAATTTTTTGCTCACTATCTCTCCATCAGCATCCCTCTCGTCACGACTACATATCCCACGATCATATAGACTGATAGTCAGATCATGCTTCCCTGTTGCAATATCAGATTGTACCCGAGATGAGTCAGGACAGCGATGGCGAATCAGGTAGAGAATATAGCGACATAGCGAACCGAGTATGGCTCATAAGAGAGAGCTCGCCACCATGCATAGGCACAGATACTGGCTGCGAGGAGATGGGCTGTGAGTGAGAAAAATGACCTGAAGATCCAAGTCGATAGCACAAGATCTGATCTCAATAAATAGAGGATATTCTCGACAAATACAAATCCGAGTACCACAAAGAGTGTGAATATGATGATATCTCGGCGAGAGAATGCGAAGTCCTGACTCATGAGTCCGATGCTCATCAGATGCTTCGATGACTCCTCGATGAGTGATGATATGAGGAGCGGTGTGACAGAGAGAGCGACGATCGCTCCGCCTGGAAGGATACTGGTAGATATGAGAACTGTAGTTAGTAGAACTACTATGATCATCATATTCACAGTTGCGAATTGTTGCAATAGTATTCTCGCATAGGCTGATCCTGACCATATGAGGGTATAGAGAATCAGAGCAAGGAGGAATACGAATATACTCAGAGCGAGTACTATATAGAGGCTATCTGATTCGACATATGAGAACAGCCATACCATGAAGACTGACATACCTCAGATCATCATCCCGAGGAGGAATCGTCTCCTATTCCATGGAGTGTCGAGCAGATACGATACTCCATATCCCCAAAGGTATACTGGGAGGAGGGCAATGAGGAATGCGATGAATGCGAGGAAAATAGTCAAGAACATAGATTATTTCTTATTCTTGAGGATCTCATATCATCCTACTTTCCATGACTTTTCATTTGCTGTTTTTCCTGCTTTGCGAAATAGGCTGGATGTGAGGAGTATATTGACACCGAGTATGAGAAAAAAGAAACCAATCAGATATGCGAGAAACTCAGGAAATGCGATAATAATAAGTCCAAATATTACTGCAAAAAATCAAAAAAACTGCATAGAGTAAAAAATTAAAAAAAACGTAAAATATCGAGCCCAGAGACATAGAGCATAAAGGCGAGGAGTAACATAAATCCGACTGCATGTATCGTACCCTCGACACGAGAAAAATACTGTTTCCCATGAGGGATATATGAGAAAATCGAGTAGAGAGTTGTCGTCACGATCCGTCCACCATCGAGTGCTGGGAATGGGAGGATATTGATGACTCCGAGATTGATCGATAGGAGTGCGATCATCACGAGGATAGTCGCGAATGGAACACTATTCTCGACGATAGAGACAAAAGTAGACCCAAGGCCAATCGGCCCAGCGAGCATATTCTTGGCTTCTGTGTGCTCTGATTCACTCTTGGCTGCGAAGAGCCCCACTACCATCCGCGAGAGGAACGCAAGAGTGATACGAGTCGTTGCAACCGTCTCACGTGCCCCCATCCGGATAGCGTCGAATCCACTATATTGGATTTTTTTGTTCGTATTAATCTGGAGATCTCGGTAGCCTATCTGCATCCCAACTTTTCCATTTTGAGGAATCATGCGGACTTCTCGATAATTGGGAGGCACACTAGGTTCTCAGAATTTCAAGGTTATGGACTCATTTCTTTGAATAATATCGATGATATCTTGGGGAATAAGAGGGTGTATACCGTTGATCTCTACAATATATTCTCCTGAACCAACTCATGCTTGCTCTGCTATACTCCCAGATATCGATGTGACAGTAAGACCGTTGTGTGTGAGGTACGTACTCTTCATAGCCTCCTGAGCGGATGGGAGGATCTGGGACTGGTATCCCTCGAGTGGGATGATCGCCATCGGAGTAACTCCGTAGAGGAATAGTCCAGTGAATACGACGAACGCGAGGACAAAATTCATCGTCACACCTGCAGCGAGGACGATCACACGAGAGATCCATGGTCGAGTGATAAATGATCACTCTCCGAGTGACTC
>JAYTJD010000147.1:0-8188 GCA_043731405.1 Candidatus Altimarinota bacterium | reverse complement strand
AGAAACGAACGGTCGAGATGAAGTCACATTTCATCGCATCTGATACCTATAGGACAGGTTTTGTTCTCCAGAATCGCACAGAGAAACGATCACGAACGACTGAGGATGAGAAAAAAGATACTTTCGATAAAATAATCACTGTTTCATCATATGAGCTCCAGGCTCGTGGGCTCACAGATCGTGAGGAAAATCAAAAAATAGCAGAACAAAAAGCAGGAAATATCTGATTTACTGAGGATTTTTTCTCGATCCATATTCTCCGCAAGGCTCTTGTAAGGGCAGAAAATGGATTTTTCCGATTCGAAAATCTCAGGCAACATATCATGGATCTATCGGGGATTGATGAGTTCATCACTCGTGATCTCCAGCGGTATACGATCCAATATTTTTTTGATGCTGAAAAAGATATATTCCGTCTCACTCCTCATGAGAAGATCCAGCTCCTCATCGGTGCGATCCTCCCTGAAGTGAGAAAACATATCGATATGACTCTCCCGAAGATCGTAGGAAGTCCGATTTTTCGTCCTATTTCGATCTCCCATGCTTTCTCGAAACAAAAGGATCTTTTCTTTGCTTCGTTCCCGATGATCAATGAGGGAACAGGAAAACTCGAATTTGCTCGACATGATGAGCGGATGAAGCAACAGACAGATAATCCAAATGCCGATCTCGAACTCGATATATCAAAGCAAGATTGGTATGCTTATAGTGAGAATTATGGAACGAGTGAAGAAAAGAAATTCGTCCGATTTATGGAAACAAAGATGGATTCACTGCGAGACAGATACCTTGATTGTGAGATATATCTTGTCAGGAATGAACTCGAATATTGGATGTATGGACTTTCCAACGGAAAAAGATTCTCCCCAGATTACCTGATGTTCATAAACGATACAAAAAGTAAGCAACTCTACTATCAATGTGTATTCGAAGTGAAATGATCTCATCTCGAAGAGAAAGATGAGTGGAAAGAGAAGGCTCTCCGAGAAATCCGAGATGCTACAGAACTCTCGTGGTCAGTAGATAGAGAAGATCCAGAAAATACAAAAGAGTATCAAAGATATATCGACTCAGTACAAAAGCAAGGATATGATACTATCCGAAATATCGGATTTGGATTTTATAACTCGGAAGGTAAAGAATATGAGTTTATCGAAGAATTTGACGCTGAATTATTGGAGCACCACTAAAACTATTCCATTCTATGGTATCGAACCACTGTATATCATAATCTATATTTTCCTATGAACTATATATCTCTCTCTTGGACATGGATCGGGAAACACGCCAAAACCCTAGAGGTAATACTACTTGTATTGGCTGTGATCTTCTCATATTCTGCATATTGCTCGAGTCAGGAGCAAGTGCGTATCATGCGTGAGCAGCTTCGGTCTGATATGACAGTCGAAAAATTCAAGCTCCTTGCAGATCACTATAATGGCACTTTCTCAAGTAATCCTATTTTTCAGGATTATCTGAAGAATCATAGATTCGGGGATACATATTCTGATATAGAGATGCGTTATTTTATCGATGAATTCGAATATGTAAAAACTATGAGAGATCTCCTCGGATATCAGGATAAAACATTGGGAATATTTTATGGAAGAACTCTCCTAGACGCCTGTAGGAATAAGAATATATATACTATTGCCAAGAAGGATAGTAAGTGAGGATTCCTAAGTTTGTGTGCACTTACGGATCAGATGCGGTAGTTTTATTAAAATTAACTCAAAAATATTCTCGCTATACTCAGTGATCTGAATCGAGTATAAACATACAAAATATACAATATTATACACTTCTTGCAAGGGATTTTTCTTTTCATATATGGATATCTGGATATAGTGTGGATATATTTGATTTATCTCTTCACATATAGCTGATTTCGTCGGATACTCAGTCCATAGTATATCTCTCGATTTCAGATACTTTCCCATCATGATATCTCGATCATAGGTGATAGCATTACCAGTCTCTTCATGAGAACAAATCTGCTCCACATCATAGTGCTCTATGATATACTTCATGGCATCAGATATATTGCGTTCGAGTATCAGAAGTGGTACTCATATAGACTCGAGTGATACTGTGATATCCACGAGTGAGTCCTCGATAAATTGCCTATGAAAATCTGAGAAATCCGGAGCACCAGTAACACGAGGCTCAAAACTATACATAGCAAGTACTGATATATTGTTGGTTTTTTATACACTGAGAGCCTCGGTCAAAGGGCGGTGATCACTCACTCGGAGATCCCGCTTGTACCAGACGAGGATGATTTTTTGTTTTTGCAACATGATTACTTTCTGATCCTATATCGTATCCACTCGTAGACTCTCTGGAGCCTCAGTGTGAAAAACAATCTCACCGATCAGCGTCTCATCGTCCGCAATCAAAATATAAGTACTCCAGATGCAAGGATCATCACCCAACCTGCTGGGATAGGTGTGAGGAGTCCTATGATGCCAAAAAGAAAGAGAAAGATCGCTAAACTCATCCTGATCCAAAGTGGCAATGTTATCACTTGGCGATACCAAGGATGGATACGAATTCGATAAAATATCTCTCGGAATTTTTGCTTATAGGTCTTATTAGGATATCGATTCATGATGATGAGTATAGAGAAAATCCCTTGAAGAACAAGGAATTTTTGATATTATTTTGAGATTACTGTCGCTGTGATTATCTTGACCTCTTCTGTCGGTCGATCATTGCGGTCAGTCTTGGTAGACTCTATGGCGTCGACTATGTCCATACCATCCACTACATGACCGAATATGGTATGTTTGCGGTCGAGGAATGATGCATTCGTTGCTGTCACGATGAAGAACTGTGAACCGTTCGTATTGCGACCTGCATTCGCCATAGAGATAACTCACTTCTTATGAGTGAGTGATGTATCAGTGAACTCATCCTCGAATGCTCTCATCCAGATACTCTTGCCACCTGAGCCAGTTCCAGTCGGATCTCCACCCTGGATCATGAAATCTCGGATCACACGGTGGAATATGATACCATCATAGTATCACTGCTCTGTGAGTCCGACGAAGTTCTCAACTGTTTTGGGTGCTGCAGCTGGGAAGAGCTCGAGAGTGATATCTCCGAGAGTAGTAGAGAGGAGGATTTGAGGATTGGACATAGTTGAAAATTTATTGATTTATGTTTCTAGCTTTTGCTTCTTTATTTTTGTGAGTTTTTATATTCTGTCGATGCAGTTTTCGAGAGAATTCCTAATGTTCCCTAGTTAGGAATTCTAGAAAACCAGTCGTGAACAGAATGCAAAACGAACAAACGAAAAGAAGGAGTTTTTGTTACTTTTTAATCATAAAAAGTAAGGGATACTACATTCATGGTAAGTTGAGCCCCATAGAGGCCATAACCCCCTTCATACGATCTGCGGCGATCTCTTGTGCCTTTTTCATACCCTTGTTGATCGCATCAGTGACTGCCTTTTCGAGCTTTTTCTGATCTTTCATAATGCTAACATCCTCGATCACAGTCGAGACTACCTTGAGCTGACCATCGATCGTGACGACGACACCGTCGACCTCAGCCTCGATATGCGTGTTCGAGAGCTCTTCTTGGATCTTCTGGGCTTGTTGTTGGAGCTTCATCATCTCTTGTGCTTGTTTGAAATCCATAGGAATATATTAGGAATTAGTGACGAGATATTAGGGAAAAAGTCGGAAAAAGCAATTCTTTCTAATCCTCGCTCTTCTCTGTCCAGTTTGCAGGTTCGCTATATATCAATACAAAACCAATTCCTCGGAAATATCATCAATAACGATGGAGTTATCCTTTATTTTGATAGAAAAAAGAAACAGGAGAATGTAGGAAGTGAGGAGAGTGAGGAGGATGGAGAGCATGAGAAAAGTGTATAGAAAAATTGAATTTTGTAAAAAGAGAAAAATAACTATACTCACAGGGCTAAAATATATACATCTTGGAGAAATCCTTGATCTATACACCAAATTAAAGGGCAACTAATTGTTGCTCAGCCCTTTATCGTTGTATAGACGACAAGGTGTATATGTTTTAGCGAACTTGAGTGCATTAGTTGCCCTTTTGTTTCGCTAAGACATATACAAAAATACACAAGAGCTATTTTAGCGTATTATTTTCTAATACGCCTTTTTTATGTCTAGAATAAATATCACCTATATATTGATATGAATAATTTCTATGTCTGGTTTAGTTAGTGCTGCCGTCAACTATAGTGAGTATTTCCCTAACTGATCTGCTGTATTACAGTCTCAATCCAATGGATGGGCGACTCCTGTGAGCTCCAGCAAGGAGATCATGACGCCTGAATGATGTAGAAATATTACCTCATCTCAGTCATCTCAGAAGCTAATTCCAACAAGAACCATGAACGAATGGGTCAGCTTCAGGGATCACATACCGAGTGGAATCACTATAAATATCTGTACACCCACTTATTCATGTCCTGCATGATATCTATGGTCTTGAATATCTCTAGATTGTTATAGTCTAATTAACACCCACTGAGAAAATGAGATGTGTTATATACCATGAGACGGGCCTTATTCATGTAATACTCCTGATTGATTATTCCATGAGTCTGGCTGTTCTTCTTGTATTACATGAGGTGCAATGATATATGGTGCTAGTAGTGTTACTAGACCGATTTTAAATAATTAAACTCTATCCCCTTTGAGCACCCATTTATCGCCTTCTGTGATCCGCACTTTCACGATATCTCCGATTTTGATCGGAGCAAAATCCCCCTGGCTATCGCCAGCCCCCTTTACAAATGGGGTTTTTGGAATAAAAACCTCCTTGAAGTTGCGAGTTCGTCCCACCCATGTCTCATCTTTTCACCCTCAGGATATCAGGATCTCCTCGACTCGACCGACCATGAGGAGATTGCGAGACTGAGCGGTCTCACGGAGGATATCATTGAGGATTGTCCATCTTCGAGCCTTCTCACTCGCCGAGATATCATCCTCGAACCGATTGGTCGCTGTCGTGCCTGTCCGAGCGGAGTAGCGAGCGATGAACGCGACATCGAACTGGCACTCTCGCATCGCCGTCGCAGTTGCCTGGAATTCTTCTTCAGTTTCCCCTGGGAACCCGACGATGATATCTGTTGAGATCGAGAAGAGTGGATCTCTCGATCTGAGATAGTCCACTTGCGACTTGAAGTCTGCGTATGTGTGCTTTCGGTTCATCTTTTGTAGCATCGTATCACTCCCAGACTGGAGAGCGAAGTGGAGATGCGGAGTCATGTGTGGCAGGTCAAAGTGAGCCGAGAGGATATCGAGGGTCATATCATGCGGATTGGAGCTCGTGAAGCGGATACGATCGAGTTCATCGATGCCACTGATCTGGTTGAGGAGATCACGAAATGGGGTTTGGATGTTTTTGTCTGTCCAGGTGAGTTCTTCTGCATTCCAGAGTTTCTTCTTCGTCTCCTTGCCGTAGCTATTCACATTCTGCCCGAGGAGTGTCACTTCTCGGGTTCAGTTTTTCACCACTTCTCGGATCTCTCGGGCAATCTCGTCAGGATCACGAGAGATCTCACGACCGCGAGTATAGGGAACGATGCAGAACGAGCAATAGTTGTCACACCCCGTCTGGATGATCACATTGGCACTGGCGGGATTCTCTTGGAGCTGGCGGACGGCGAGATACTCGTTGAACTTGGCATCGTTACCGATATCTTCACTCGTGATGAGGGACAATATTTTTGTCAAAAACGAAACCTCCTCAATACGGAATACAAAATCGATCGACTGTGAACGGAGGAAGAGCTCATCATCATAGTTCTCGAGTGCATCACTGGAGTCAAGGAGAGCAATCTTCTCGGCATTTTTTCGCTTGTATTCGTCACTCATGTTTCATTCTGCATCTTTGAGGTATCGTTTTGCGAGTCCTGACTTGCGCACCATACACCCAGTGATGCCAAATAATGGTTTTTTGCCAGTTGCATTGGTCTGGTGATATCTCTCGATCTCATGGATGAATCCAAATACCCGATCCTCCCCTTTTTGTCTGACGGAACAAGTATTGGAGATAACGATATCAGCCTGCACTGGATCCAGCACCTTGCGGAATCCTGCGGAGCGGAGGATCATATCGATCTTCTCACTATCTGCATAGTTCATCTGACAGCCAAATGTTTTGATATAGTAGGTTTTGAGCATAAAATAGTTTTGCACCGAAGTGTGTGCCTGAGTGTATACGGAAATAGCTTTTTTGCAAATCGTGCAATGCATACACTATGTGAACAAGTCGTGAAGAAA
This sequence comes from Candidatus Altimarinota bacterium, assembly GCA_043731405.1. Classification (GTDB taxonomy): domain Bacteria; phylum Patescibacteriota; class Gracilibacteria; order BD1-5; family UBA2023; genus JABFSX01. The sequence goes on along the minus strand of JAYTJD010000147.1, from coordinate 1,919 downwards.
ACTCACACAAGGAGATTGAAAAATAAAATGAGAGTCTTATAATATGTCCATCGAATTAGCTATACAAATAGCAATAGCGTGATCAGGAAGCCAACCAGCTGGAGTACAGATTGTATACACATACTAACCACCCACAACATATGGTATCAGGAGAACAGTTCGTAGCCATAGATATCGGTAGCAACAAGATCAAGGCCATCATCGGTGAGTGGAATGATCGCAAAGAACTCCGTATCCTCGGAGTCGGAGTCTCAGACTCACAGGGTATCCGCAAGGGCAATATCCTCGATATGGAGGCATTCAAGATGAATCTCGATGCAGCACTCGGTGAGGCTGAGAAGATGACGGGAGAACAGTTCTCTCACGTGTGTCTCGGACTCTCAGGTATCCACATCGATATCGCGGGTCGTGGTGCGATCGTCCCAGTTGCTGGTATAGAGGTCACTGAGGAGGATGTCAATCGAGCACTCGATATGTGCCAAAATGGGCTCGATACGATGAATCGTACAGTTCTCAAAGTGGTTCCAGAGAGCTTTGGCCTCGATCTCGAGAGCGGTATCAAAAACCCAGTCGGAATGAGTGGGAAAAAACTCGAAGTCAGAGCTCATATCGTCTCTATCGGATCCAATGTACTCGCCAATATCAAAAAGTGAGTCCTCGATGTCGGAGTCGAGATCATGGATATCTACCCAAATATCCTCGCCGTCGGTGAGGCCACTCTGACCAAGCGTCAGAAGGAACTCGGAGTCGTCGTCGTCGATATGGGATCGAGCTCGACCAATGTGGCAGTATACGAAGAAGGAGCTCTCATCTATGCTGGTGTACTCCCGATCGGTGGTGAGCACGTCACCTCAGATCTCGCACTCGGACTCCGTATCTCGATCGATACAGCTGAGCGGTTGAAGCTGAACTACGGAGATCTCACGATCCGTGAAGGTAAGGCTCCGGACGAAGAGGTAGACCTCTCAAAGGTCTCGAACTCAGAGACGATGAGCATCTCTCGCAAGTTCATGAACGAGATCATCCAGGCTCGCTATGAAGAGGTATTCCACCATATTGTGATGGAACTGAAGAAGGTAGGCAGAGATGGTATGCTCCCAGAGGGGATCGTCATCACTGGTGGGGCTGCGAAGATGCGAGGACTCGTAGATCTCGCTCGTACCTATATGCGTCTCCCGGCGAGTATCGGAGTCCCTGACATGGTCGACTGAGTGAGTGGTACATCTATATCAGACCCGATCTACTCGAGTGTTGTCGGCAATCTCCTCCTGATACAAAAATACGGAACTGCAAAAAGACCTTTCAAGGTCAACTTCTCCCTCGGAGGCGTATTCGGCTCATTGAAAAACATCTTCAAAAAGATGATCCCATAAATTCCCTGTTTCCTTTTTTCCAAAATTCCCAAGTCGCCTGTTCTAAATCTCTAATATCTCTCCCATGACTGCTCCAAACGCTGCTGAAGATCGTCTCAAAAAACTCCTCCGCACCAATGTCACTCCTCAGACCGCTGTGGCTCAGCCATCTCACGTCGAGGTCAACGTCGGATATATCTCTCCGATCGCCAATATCAAGGTCGTCGGTATCGGTGGTGGCGGTAACAACGCCGTCAATCGTATGATCGACTCGGGTATCGAGGGGATCGAGTTCATCGCGATCAATACTGATGCCCAAGCATTATTTACATCCAAGGCTCAAACTCGTATCAATATCGGACGAGCGACGACTCGCGGACTCGGTGCAGGAGCCAATCCTGAGATCGGTAAAAAGGCAGCAGAGGAATCTAGCGAAGAAATCAAGCAAGCACTGTCTGGTGCTGATATGGTATTCATCACTTGTGGTCTCGGAGGTGGTACTGGTACAGGTGCTGCTCCAGTCGTCGCTGAGATCGCTCGCGGACTCGGTGCACTCGTAGTGGGTGT
>JAYTJD010000146.1:0-3302 GCA_043731405.1 Candidatus Altimarinota bacterium | reverse complement strand
GGATCGCCACACGATACGCATCGGGACCAATCATACGGGCGAGGCGATCACGCATATTGCGAGCAGCGTTGTCGGTGAAGGTGAGGCAGAGAATATTTGAAGGGAGATAGTCCGTCTCTTGCAATATATTGGCAATACGAGCTCAGAGGATCTGAGTCTTACCACTTCCTGGTCAGGCGATCACGAGTACAGGTCAGTAGATGGTTTCGACGGCTTCTCGTTGGCGAGGATTGAGTGATGCGAGGATGTCGGTGATGCTTGGCATTGGAGTATTTTTTTAGGATTTCATTGTATAGAATTGTAGTCGAGTATCAAGAAAAAATCCTTCCGATGTATCAGAAGGATTTTGTGAACCTTAGTATCTATAGTGTTCTGGCTTGTATGGGCCAGCAGCAGGGACTCCGATATACTGTGACTGATCACCCGAGAGGACAGTGAGCTCAGCTCCGATGCGTTCGAGATGGAGTCGGGCTACTTTTTCATCGAGATATTTCGGGAGGCGGTAGACTCCGACTGGATACTGGGCGGTATTCTGGTAGAGCTCCATCTGAGCAAGAGTCTGATTGGTGAAGCTATTGCTCATCACGAATGATGGATGACCCGTCGCACATCCGAGGTTCACGAGACGACCTTCCGCAAGGAGGATGATCTTGTTTCCGTTTGGGAGAGTGATATGGTCGACTTGTGGCTTGATATTGTCCCACTCGTACTGACGCATACTCACGACATCGATCTCACTATCAAAATGTCCAATATTGCACACGATTGCCTCATCTCGCATCGCGATCATATGATCATGCGTGATGATATCCTTGTTGCCGGTAGCCGTGACAAATATATCTGCCTGACTCGCTACTTTGTCCATCATCACCACTCGGAATCCCTCCATCGCCGCCTGGAGAGCACAGATCGGATCGATCTCTGTCACCCATACGGTAGCTCCCATTCCACGGAATGCATCAGCACATCCTTTTCCTACATCTCCGTATCCTGCTACGACGACGATCTTGCCCGCGATCATGACATCAGTCGCTCGCTTGATCCCATCGATGATGGACTCACGACATCCATAGAGGTTATCGAATTTGGATTTTGTCACAGAGTCATTGACGTTGATCGCAGGGAATGGGAGACGACCTGCCTCCATCATCTGGTAGAGTCGGTGCACTCCGGTCGTTGTCTCTTCTGAGACTCCGATGATATTTTTTCGGATATTGGAATAAAAAGTCGGATCAGTCTCGAGTCGCTTGCGGATAGAAGCAAATAAGACTCGCTCTTCTTCACAAGTTGGATTCGCTAGTACTCAGAGATCTGACTCAGCCTCACTACCGAGGATCACGAGGAGTGTTGCATCTCCACCATCATCGAGTATCATGTTCGGAGTCCCTCCATCTGACCACTCAAATATCTTGTGAGTGTATTCCCAGTATTCTTCGAGAGACTCACCCTTGTAGGCAAATACAGGTATCCCACCCTCGACGATCGCTGCAGCTGCATGATCCTGTGTCGAGAAAATATTGCAACTTGCCCATCGTACGTCTGCTCCGAGTGCTGCAAGTGTCTCTATGAGTACACCAGTCTGGATCGTCATATGGAGTGATCAAGCGATACGGGCTCCAGCAAGCGGTTTGCTAGTTCCGTATTCTTTGCGGAGAGCCATGAGTCCTGGCATTTCTGTTTGAGCGATTGAGAGTTCTTTGCGTCCCCATGCGGCGAGCCCCATGTCGAGTACCTTGTAGTCCATAGAAAAATAGTTAAGAATGATGAATGAAAAATGATGAATTTTTATCGATCGCAGTATAGGGGAAAAAGGTATTTATGCAAAAAATTTGATACCAAATATTTGTTCAGCAAGATCGTCGATCGCAGTCTTGTCGAGAGTATGATTCTGTCCCCCCATGGATGCGATCTTGATGCCACCGAGGATACTACCGAGTTGGGAGGATCTCTCTATATCCCAATCCTGAGAGAGTCCATAGAGGAGTCAAGCTCGCCATGCATCTCCGCATCCTGTAGCGTCGACGATCTTGCTGACCTGTAGAGCTGGTATTGATATTTTGAACGATTTTGATTCTATAATTGCTCATTTTTCTCAAAGAGTCTCGATACCAATATGATCAGATTGTTTGCATATATCAACGAAGTCAATACCGACCATCTCTCGATATTGTACTCGCTCAGGCTCATTCATGATCGTGATATCAGCGAGTTCTGTCATCTCCCTGAGTTCGTCAACCGAGAATATCCCCATCGCCTGTCCCGGATCAAATATGGTATAGATTCCTGACTTTTTGCATTCTCTCACTCGACGGATCATGCCTTCTTTTGAGTCAGGGGATACTATTGCGTAGCGAAAAGGAATATTGCCATGCGTGATCTCTCCAGATGAGGACATCGCTCCAGGGTGAAATGTGTTTATCTGACCATTGGCTCCATCTCGGATGATATATGCCTGAGCGGAGAGGATACTCGGTACTATCTGTATGAGCTCTGTTTGTATGCTCATCTCTCTCATGCGAGTGAGAGTATCCTGTGCATCCGATCCGACTGACGCGATCACATGAGGATCTGATCCGAGGAGTGCGAGCGAGTAGGCAATATTGCCCGCTGTGCCACCATATTCTCGTCTGACCTGAGGAGCAAAGAGTGAGAGAGTGAGATCAGGATTAGCAACGTTGTCTTGTAATCGGAACGTACCAACCGTCTGGATGATCGTATCGAACGCAATGGAACCAGAGATAAGGATAGACATGGGAGATAAAGGATAAAAGATAAAAGTTTAGAGTCAAAATCAGAATGAGTATAGAAAAAACTACACGAAAGTCGAGCTGGATTTGCAAAAAATAAATCCCTGATTATCATCGCTCTATGCAAAAACTCAATGGTATCTCAGGGCTCCGTGGCATCATCGCATTCGTCATTGTCATCTATCATATCCAGCAGATCCGACCACTCGCGAATCTCGCGTCATGGGACTGGGCTCTCTATCAATTTGTGAATATGCTCCCAGTTGTAGTTGCAGTATTTTTTATTCTCACAGGATTGCTCCGATCATTAAGTTATTGGGGATATATCCTCCATGGAGAAAAGAAACCCGATACTCGCAAAGTCATAATCGATCGGTGGTGGCGGATTGCCCCTGCATACTATGTTGTTTTGATAGTCTCATTTGTCTGGGCTGTCTCTCTCTCAGGATTTACCCTGAGTAGTCTATTTGGGCTTATTTCTGGATTCACATTTTTGAATTGGGTATCGCCATCGACATTTTTCCCGACTATGATCAACTGACCACTCTGGTTCAT
>JAYTJD010000145.1:0-1261 GCA_043731405.1 Candidatus Altimarinota bacterium | reverse complement strand
GTATCGGTACCTCCACTCCATCAGCCAAGCTCGATGTCACTGGTAATACTCGTATCACAGGAGATCTCACTGTCCAAGGCAAAGTCATCACAGATACTATTGTCAACCGTACCGTTACCAATGTCTCTATCTCAGGATCTCTCCTCCCAGATGCAGCCGCTCCTCTCATATATCGGGATATCGGTAGTACGGCACTGAGATGGAATAATCTCTATCTCTCAGGTCAGATCACCCTCGCTGGTGGTACTCCTGGTGTTGGTAAGATCCTCACCTCAGATGCAACAGGTCTCGCGACATGGCAAGCTAATAACTATATAGAAACAGATCCTATCTGGATAGCACAGAGGTCGGCCTACGCTACACTCCTCTCTCCAGTATTCACAGGTACTCCTACTCTCCCAACTGGAACTATAGCCGTCACTCAGGCAGCAGGCAATAGTACTACCGCTGTTGCAACTACAGCATTCGTCACTACTGCTGATGCTCTCAAGGCAAATATTGCCTCTCCAGCACTCACTGGTATCCCGACTGCACCCACAGCAGCCATAACTACCAACACCACACAACTTGCAACTACAGCATTCGTCAATGCCCAGATAGCCAATGATGCTCCTACCAAAACCGGAACCTGAGCATCAGGAACATGGGGAATCAATATCACAGGCAATAGTAGTACCGCCACAACTGCCTCATCTGTTCCATGGACAGGCATTACAGGATCTCCAGCATTCGCAGCCAATGCAACTGCATCAGGTCGTATACGTATGTTTGAGGTCGGATGTGAGAGTGGATATGGCACAAGCTGTGATGCCAATACGAACTGACGACTCGATCTTGCAGATAGTGCTACTAGTATAGCATGGGCATGAATCACTAGTAAGCCAACTACAGTAGCTGGATACGCTATTACTGATGCTGTAGATCTCACGAGCTCACAGATCATCACTGGTGCCAAATACTTCCAATCCAACAAGTGAGCAACCTCATATCTCGGAGCCAATACGACCTATGGACTAGAGGCGTATTCTACTGATGGAGGTGCTGCTGCTATGTCGTTCCATCGTGCAGGTTCCTGAGCTATAAATCTCGGTCTCGATCCTGACAACGTATTCCGTCTCGGATGATGGTCTGCACCGAGTGCGAGATGGCAAGTAGATATGAGTGGTAATGAGACAGTAGCATGATCTATGACCGCTGGAGCATGAGTACGAGCCCTCGGTGGATCTGTTTTTAACCTGACCAATGGGTATAGTTTCTCAGG
>JAYTJD010000144.1:0-1286 GCA_043731405.1 Candidatus Altimarinota bacterium | reverse complement strand
GGTACTCTCACGGTTCACCACAGGAGAAAAAGAACTCATCGCAACAGAGATCAGCACCAAAGTAGAGGAATATATCACCAAGTGGCTATGAGACTAGACATCTATCTCGCCTCACATCATGGCATCACTCGCAATAAGGCCCAACAACTGATACTTGCTGGTCTTGTCTCAGTGAATACAAAGATATGTATTAAAGCATCCTTGCTCGTTTGAGATAGCTGCATCGTGAGTATCACGGGTGACCGCAGAGTGGAATGGGTCTCTCGGAGTGCAGAGAAACTCGCGGGATTCCTAGAAAAATACAAAACACAAGATACAAAATTCGAGATATCAGGCATTAATTGTCTCGATGTCGGCTCTTCTACTGGAGGATTTTCTCAAGTGTTGTTGCAATATGGAGCATCGCATATCGATGCCGTCGATGTCGGAACGGATCAACTCCATCCATCACTCCGATGAGATCCACGCGTGACGAGCTACGAGCAGACCGATATCCGAGATTTTGCTAAAACGCAACACGATCCCTATGATATCATCGTCTGCGATGCCTCGTTCATATCACTCACATTGATCATAGATGCAATGATGGCTCTTTCAAATTCTGAAACCAAGATGATCCTCCTCTACAAGCCACAGTTCGAGATCGGCAAGTCTAATCTAAGAAAAACAGGAGTCCCAAAAGATATGAAGGTGGTAGAATCAAAGATGATAGAATTCGAAGAGCTCCTCGTACTCAGGAATATAGTAATCATCAAAAAAGAAAAATCCTCACTCATTGGTGAGGCAGGGAACCAAGAGTGGATATATATGCTTCAAAAAAATCCTCAGGCAATTTAGATAGCCTGAGGATTTTTAAAAATACATTACCGTCGAGAGTTTCCATTTATGATTCCATCATTTTTTCCAATGATTCCATCATTTTTTCCAATGAGTCAACCGCCTAGAACCATATTCACAAGAGCGAGTATCACAGCAAAAACGAGAGCCGTCCAGAATCCATCGAGCCCAAAACCTGGAACTATTCTTGCGACCAAAAGTACCATGAGGACATTGATGATGAGGGATACGAGACCTAGAGTCAACACATTCAATGGAAGAGTCAGGGCCTTCAGAAGCGGACCGATAGTACTATTGACTATGGCGAGTACAATAGCCACGATGATCGCCGTGAGATACCCATCTACAGTTGCCCCAGGAGTGAGATAGGCCGCAATAGCTACAGCAATAGCCGAGATGAGAAGATTCAAGAGAAAATTCATAAGCAATAGAGGTTATATATTAAACAT
>JAYTJD010000143.1:0-8499 GCA_043731405.1 Candidatus Altimarinota bacterium | reverse complement strand
ATATGAGTCATTTGTTATAGAGATCGACGAATATTTTCTCGACGAGCTGATTATTAGTATCATCAAAAGTAAACCGCTCCATATCCCAGTTCACGGATGCACCCATCATCTTGACTTGATTCTGTATATTTCCTCCGTATTCATCGATCCACTTCCAGCACTCTCCGAGAAATGCTTCTCGTCCTATTGTTTTTCTGCTCGTTCCATTGCGTTCCAGTCTCTTCTCCACCTGAGCCTGTGTCGCTATCCCAGCATGATCTGTCCCGGGTATCCAAAGTGTCGCATCCCCACGGAGTCTATGATAGCGAGTCATGATATCCTCGATCGAGAGCGTCAGAGCGTGTCCGAGATGGAGATTACCGGTCACATTCGGAGGTGGAATAGGAATGTAGAAAGTCTCCTGTTTGGAGTTTTTGGCATCTACATTTGGCAAATATATCTTTTTCTCTTCCCAGAGTGCCTGACTCGCTTTCTCGTGGATCTTTGGATCGTATTGTTTTGGAAAATCAGACATAGTAACTAAAAAACTAAAGAACTAAAAAACTGACTTCGAGTGTATATATTTTCCCATATTTTGCAAGTGTATCCTATCTCCAGACTCTCTGTACGACTACAAGTATGGTACGCAATAGTATAGCAAGATCCAGTGAGGCTGAGTAGTGTTCGATATAGTAGGTATCGAGGGTGATCTCTTCTCGGAATGTGTTCTTGTCTCGACCGTACACCTGAGCCATCCCCGTGATACCTGGTTTGATAGTGAGGACCTGTTTGTCCGCCTCATCATAGAGTTCGATCTCACGAGGTTGATGTGGTCGTGGTCATATGAGTGACATGTCTCACTGGAGCACATTCCAGAGTTGGGGGAGCTCGTCTATAGAGAGTCGTTCGATGATGCGACCGAACCACATTTTTCTTGGATCATTTTCTATCTTGTAGAGAGGTCATTCTCGGGTATTTTTTTCTCTCTTAAGTTGCTCCTCATAGTCCATCGCATCATCATCTATCCCGTATTCTTCCTTGGTACAATACCGCCAATACATATATCGGAACTTGTACAGAGCAAATATCTCTCCATGCTGTCCAATACGCCTGTTGCGATAGATGATCGGTCCTGATGGATCACTGATCCACACTCCCAGAGATACTATAGCGAATACAGGGAGGAGTATGATGAGCAGTATACTAGATATGATGATGTCTACGATTCTCTTGGCAATCCGTCACCATGCAGTGATTGCGACGGCTCTGAGCTCTATCATCGGGATTCCACCGATCCAGTTTTCTCTCGCTTGGCTCAGCGGGGTGTATCTCGATATCTGGGGGTATAGTAGTGCTATACCATATATCCTCGCCAGGGTGAATATACTTCCCAGTTCTCGGTGATCCCCGAGATGGATGATGGATTCGAGCTGTTGTGTGCGGATAATCTTCTCTATTTCTATATTTTCTCCTGGATCGATATATCTATATGAGTAGCAAATATCTTCTGATATTTCACTTTTATTCTTCTCTGTTGATATCACTAGGATGAGCTTTTTTTCTATTTTTTTATTCTTATATAATATACTATATAGGGTATATATAGAGTATCTCACGACTATCGATATAGTTGTCGCGATGATGTAGGTATAGAGGATGATGAGTCGTGGTATCTCGGTCGAGAAAATGAATCCACGAGCAAGATATACAAATCCGATATAGATAAAAAACCAAAAGAAACTATAAGTCAGCACGAGTCGGATCTCCTCTACAATAGGGGTATGGGCTCTGAGTGAGTAGAGTCATCCTCGTACGAATATGATACACCAGACGATCACTCCAGATATGACAAATGGTACGAACTGTTCATAGGAGATATATGGAATCGGCAACTGTACAAATGGTATCCAATCCCGCATCAGTCGCAGTGAATACGCGATAAAAAATGCGAATGTGACTCCGCTGATCTCGAGGATACTCGTTATGAGGAGTTTCTGGATATAGATACGAGACATAGGAGAGATGACTTAGATCTGAGAATTGAGAGATAATAAATTTGTCCTTTTCTGTTATCATTCCGTGGTATCATAGTGCACGGAATCTAGATTCTGCTCGGACTCGGATCCTGTCCTTCAGGAACCACAGGATGACGAAACTTGAAAAGCATTCAAATTTAATATAAGCATCAGTATATCTATCTCTCATTTTTTGCAAATTGTTTGCTTGATTTCTGTCACTACGTCTATATACTCATATGTATGAATCCAATTCTCATAGCGATCATCGCTCTCATCCTCGTGCTCCTCGTGATCTATATCGGTACCTATATCCTCCTCACTCGCCGTATCCGAGAGAGAGAGTCACGGGTGATAGATGTATTCCTCCATAAGATCACTAAGATCCCAGCCGTCATCGAGGTCATGCGTCCTCATGTGGTAGACGAGCATCTTGCGTTCGACCTCATGACTCGCCTCCACTCTGAGGCGATCATCCATGTGTATGACAGTATACCGATGCTCCTCGAGCACAACGCTCGTATCAATGACCAATACGAGTTTCTCATGAGACTCTCGATGGCGATCCCAGCACTTCAGCGAGATGCCTACTTCATCTATATCCGTGAGTTCGTGATGGGATATGATCGCACTATTCGTAGTGAGCTCCCAGCATATGATACCCTGATCCGTCAGTGGAATCTATTCATCGCCATCAAGAACTGGAGTGTTATCGGATACCTACTCCCAGGACGAGATCGTGTCGGGGTATAACTAAGGATTTCTGAAAAACTACAAACTCCTTTGTTATAAAAATTATTTTCTCAGTTACCTCCAAATCATGAGGTGCCTATCGAAAAAATTTTTCTGCCTCGGATTTTTTGTTTTTAAGAAATCCAAAATTTCGAATCACCAAATACACCCCATACCCTAGCATCGGTACTGTATAGAGTATCCCGAGTGTCAGCCAATTGGTCGAGAGGATATATCAGATATGTGCATCAGGGAGACGATATTGCTCTGCGATGAGTCGAGCGATGCTATAGCCGATGAGAAATATTCCTGAGAGGAATCATGGATTTTTTTTGCTCAAAAATCTCCATGAAGCTAACATCACGATGAGCAATACTATACCCTCTAGCAACATCTCGAAGAGTGGAGAGGGGAAGTGCGATATTCAGTCTATGATCATCGGGAATATCCCATCGTATGGTGCATATCCTGGGAGCTCCTGATTGATCCAGTTGCCGACTCTACCGAGTCCGAGTGCTACTGGTATGATCACTGCGAGTGTATCGATGAGCGACCAGAACTGATATCTATATCGCTTCGCAAAAAAATATACCGCCATAACTACTCCTAGGAATCATCCATGGAAACTCATCCCTCATTCCCATATTTTGAGTATATTGATAGGGTGCTCTACGAAGTATGATAAGTTGTACAATATAACATATCCGAGTCGACCACCGAGTATGATTCCCACAAAAATATATGATAAAAGAGTGTCGATATGTTCCTTTTTACTGAAAACGTAGAACCGCCTCATGAAAAAATAACAAATAATAAATCCCAGAGCATAAGTGAGGCCATACCACGTTGGGGCTATATGCAGACCGTAGAATGATATATCAAATATAGACATCTGAGTACAATTGTTATACAATACAAGGGGTTTCTATTTTGTGAAGTGATTTTTTTTGATTTTTGTAGGCGGAAACATATATTGTAGGCTAATATATACCATATTTTATGAAAGGCAAAATATTCTTCGCTCTCCTTCTTGGGTGTCTGATCGGATGAACACTTTTTGCTCTCTCGAATCCTACCATCTCTCTTAGGGGGATTTTTCCTATCAATAATGGATGGAGTGGTGATGGTGGTACGAGCTATACTGGTGGTGGATATCCTGGACGAGTCAACTTTGATGTCGGGAGTGGTATGATACTATCTGATGGTACTCTCTCTGGAGCGTTCTGGCTCGGCAATGTTTGATGGATATCATTTTCTCATGGTGTAGTAGGATCTACCGCACAGATAGTATGTCCTACTACGATATGGACTGGTGCTACTCAGCCGTGTCCGATGAGTGGATATGCCTGGAGTCAGAATGCTGGATGGATAGCATTCTCAGGTGCAGAGATTGGGGGAACGAGCTCGGGTGCTTATTTCAATCCGAATACCGGCAATATCGAGTGATGGGGATGGAGTCGATCACTCGGATGGATTCCTATGTGGACGAGTATATCAGGAGCCCTCCTTCCGACTACAACAACTGTTGTTGATCCACTCGCAGGTGTCCCGATCAACTTTGTCTCCAAGATCGCAATCGTCGGGAATATCGCAGGGTCGCGAGTATTCTCCGTGGAGAATAACGGTAAGGTTAATCAAGATGTCGGATATAGCTACAAGACGATCAATCATGCGAATATCCTCAATATGATCCGTCGGAACATAGCACTCATGACGAGAAATATCGATGATGCCACTCTCGCACTCGCTACATCGCCGTTTGATTTTATTATCAGAAAATGAGCTGACTACCGTATTGACTCTGGATGGACTATGCCAAGTGGTAAAAAATCAATCATAGTTATCGGTGGAGATATCGTTATGGATCAAGTAGATGTGAATTCTGAACAATGGATCAACCGTACCATCGGACTCATCTCACTCAAAGACCCTGTTACAGGAAATGGTGGTAATATTGTCATCAGTGATCAGGTCAAGCGAATATATGCATATCTCTATGCTGAGGGGAGTATATTCTCATGAGAAAAGACATCATCCGTGGCACCTATAATCAAATACAGTAATTTTGGTATCTGGAATATCCCACAGAACCAACTCTATATCCGTGGCCTCATGGCATCGAAGAATACCATCGGTGGCTCTCAACAGACTCCTCCTGTCTGTCCTGCACTCGTTGTCGGATGTAACCAGAGCAATGTATATTCCTATGATTGGGACTACTTCCGAACCTATAATCCACTCAATACGACTCAGTCATCGCTCCCATCCCAGAGATCAAGTGTAGCGAAGATCAAGGATGCAGTCATGGTCATCGAGTATGATCCAGCCATCCTCACTGATCCTCCTCCATGATTCGCAGAGTCGAGATAGATAATCACTCCCTAGCTCATAATATCCTCCTAACTCATCCAGTATGCGAACATATCTCTCACTCCTCTTACTTGCTCTCTCACTCCTCATCATACCAACCGTATGAGCAATCACATATCCCTCTACGACTCCCTCGGGGGAGATAGGGAGTGGTACGTTCAACCAGTACTTCACAAATATATTTGCTCCTATAGGGTGTAGTGGTGGACAGGTGATACGATGATTCACGAGTACTGGTGTATTACTGTGTAGTACAGCAGCAGCATCATCTACGACGACTCTCTCAGGATGACTCGTCGGTACTCTGAACTATCTGGCGAAGTATACACCAACTGGTACTGGTATCAATATCTCTCAGATCTATGATGATGGTACGAATATAGGTATCGGTACGGTTATCCCAGATACCAAGCTGGATGTAAATGGGCAGATTTCGGGCGGATTCGGGGCTATGAGTACATTGGGAATGCTCGACTGGAATGACGCGTCCAATGCTCGATCAGGAAATTGATATTCACTCCTTTTTGGAAATACGACGAATGGTCCATTGCAAACATGATGAGCCTATTATCATCCATTCTCATTCGAGTATGCAAACAAAGATGGAAATGGTAATATGACACAATTTGCTATCCCATACAGTACTACGAGTATCAATGCTGGTATGTATCTCCGAAGTCGATTCTCTGCTGTATGGAGCCCTTGGAGCAAGTTTCTCATCGAAAACTCTGCTGGTAATGTCGGTATTGGTACTACTACACCAACTGAAAAACTCGATGTCGCCTGATCAATCAACTATACCGGTGGACTCTCTCGCTCAGAGTGAAATATAACTCAATATGATAATGTCCTCAGCTGGTCAAGCAATACGCCAAATCAAAGTGGAGCACTAAAAATTAATCTTCCAAAAACATGGTCAAATACGATGTTACGCATAGAAATTGATGGATATGATTATAGTACGGCTGGTGCCTGGAAAACAATAGTAAGCTGATATAACTTTGCTGGTGGCAGCTATTGGGCTAATACATCTACAGAAATACAATGAAGAGTGCCATTTACTCAGGTGCGACTCGCTCATGATGGAATAAACAATGTCATCATCCTTGGGAATACTGGAACAATCTGGCAATACCCAAAGATCGTAGTGAAAAGTGTTATGGCAAGTTATTCTAATCAATCATGATGGGATACTGGATGGTCAGCTGGACTCATCACAGATGAGTCAGCTATAACGGGCATCAATAGTCCATCAATACCGATGTATACAGATTGATCGAATGATGTAGGTATCGGTACAGTGACACCAGGAGCCAAGCTCGAGATCAACTCTGGTGTCGCAGGATTTGGAGGGCTCAGATTCACGCAGCTCAACTCCTCGTCTACTCCTATGACTGCCAATGGTAGAGCACTCTCACTCACTGCGAGTGGAGATCTTGGTATGGTAGATATCCCTCTCACTGGATGAGACAATCTCCTCGAAAATGGTGACTTCGAATATGGAGTCAATGGCTGGACTGCAGGTGGATCCCCGACGACTATCACAGGTGCATATGCAGGAAACTCTGCACTCCAGATCACTGGTAGTGCTGTGATGACGAGTAATGAATATATTCCAGTAGATCCGACTCGAGATACATATCAGCTCGAGGCATATATCCGCAAGTCAGTCGCCGGTACAACACCAGGTCTACTCTACTTCGGATACGCCGCCTACAATGCAAACAAGGTGCTCATCTCAACATCTCCTTGTGGTACCTATTGTTATTATGCTGCTGGAGCATACACAGTACCAGTTGATGGAGCGTATCACAAGTTCGCAGCTACGACTACCGGAGAGGGGACTGTATCCTACAATTTCCCAGTCGGGACTCGCTATATCCGTGTCCTCTGACTCATCAACTATACATGAACTGCAGATTCTGTGACACTCATCGATCATGTCACGCTCAAGCGTCTCACTACCTGACCAATCCTCGTAGGCAACAACTACAGTACGACCAATCTTATCGACCAGCAACAAGCATCTCGACTCTATACTACTGCGACAAATAATCTGATAATCGAAACTCCTGTGGGTGGTAATATCGGTATCGGTACCTCCACTCCATCAGCCAAACTCGATGTAGTGGGAAATATCAATATCGGTACAGCATCATGAGCAGTATGAACCATACAGCTCACTAGGTGATGAGTCTCTCCTATCAATAATAGGCTCACCTATGGTACAGATGGAACTGGATGGAAATTTGCAATAGGAAAAAATCAAGCAGGAACAATCACAGATCAATTCATCCTCCAAGATAACGGTAATATCGGTATCGGTACCTCTACTCCAGGAGCCAAACTCGAAGTCGCAGGACAAGTTAAGATCACCGGTGGTACACCAGGTCTGAACAAAGTTCTCACGAGCGATGCAGTTGGTCTCGCCTCATGGGCGGCTCTCCCTGTATGGGGACTCACTGGGAATGCCGGTACTGTCGCAGGAACCAACTATATCGGAACAACAGACAATATCGATGTCGTATTCAAACGTAACAATATAGAGGGTATGCGTCTCTCTGGAGCCAATGGCAATCTCGTGACTACAGCAGATGCATTCGTGAATGGTGTCACTGTAGGACGAGGAGGAGGGAATAATACTTTTAATACAGCAAATGGAGCCGCTGCTCTCGCCTCCAACACCACGGGAATCAATAACACTGCGAATGGATATAGTGCTCTCTTCGCCAATACCACGGGAAACTCCAACACTGCGAATGGATACAATGTTCTCTACTCCAACACCACGGGATTCGATAATACCGCGAATGGATTCTTGGCCCTCTCCTCCAACACCACGGGATATCAGAACACCGCGAATGGTAACCAGGCTCTCCAAGCCAACACCACGGGATACCTCAACACCGCGAATGGAGTCGCTGCTCTCCGATACAATACCACGGGATTCTCCAACACCGCAAATGGATATTTTGCTCTCTTCGCCAATACCACGGGATGGCTCAACACCGCAAATGGATCCGACGCTCTCCGCTTCAACACCACGGGATATCAGAACACCGCGAATGGAGTACAAGCTCTCCAATCCAACACCACGGGAGCCTTTAATACCGCCGATGGAATACAGGCTCTCGTCTCCAGCACCACAGGAAATAGTAATACTGCTCTCGGGTATTTTGCTGGTGGCTTTATTACAACAGGATCATCGAATATTGCTATCGGAAACAATGCTCAGGTCGCATCAGATACAGGATCGAATCAGCTCTCTATCGGGAACTGGATATATGGAAGTAGTGGGGATATCGGTATCGGTACCTCCACTCCATCAGCCAAGCTCGATGTCACTGGTAATACTCGTATCACAGGAGATCTCACTGTCCAAGGCAAAGTCATCACAGATACT
>JAYTJD010000142.1:0-3411 GCA_043731405.1 Candidatus Altimarinota bacterium | reverse complement strand
TCTCGCACTCGATGGTGTCACTACAGTAGACTATGGCGTTCTCTACGAGCGACGCATCATCCGAGAGAAGGGCAAGTTCCTCAAGGTACTCGGTCGTGGTGAGATCAAGTCAGCAATGACGATCACTGCGGATGCCGTATCTGCTGGAGCTCGTGCTGCTATCGAGCGAGCAGGTGGTACTGTCACTGTAGCTGAGGCTCCAGCTGCTGAGTAATCATATATATCAAAACAGGATCTCTCACGAAAGTGGGGGATTTTTTGTGTTGGCAAAGTGAGGGAAATACATAGAATAGCCACCATAATAATCTCATATCATGTCCCTCTACGAAAAACTCCAAAAAGCTACCAGTGAAGAAGATGTAAAAGCTTTTTACATAAAAGCCCTCTGACTCACAATATATGAACAAAATATCGTCGATATTAAAACAAAAGATATCTGGTTTGAAGCGAAACAATGATCCCATGTATCAACATATGAGATGTTTAGTCAGCTTTTACGATATGTTTATGAAGCTCTTAGTAAGGGATTATATATACCCCCATTTCTCTGTGTGATCGACCAAAAAAAGGCGGCACTCATGAAGACCTCTGATGTATTACCATTTCTCGAGAAAAAAATAATAAAAGATTGGGGAAAGTCCGCAAGCAGTGTTTCACAAGAGGCAGTTGATGCAATCTCTGCTCATATTGGTACACACTTTGTTTCTTTTAAGATAGAGACTCATGAGGAAGAATTCATCGAGACAGTCAAAAATGCTATCAAAAAAGGTGATATCATCCGAACCCAGATCACTCCTGACAATCTGAAGCAAGTCTTCGACAAATGGGTCGAGATGATCGGCAAAGAGATCCGAGAAGTCCCAGAAAAAGACTATGCCCTCCTATTCTTCGCGGATATCATGAACGATGGTGAGATCAGTACTCATGCCAATCTCCCCGCTGAGCTCCTCCACAAAAATGGAGCCCCTGTGTTCTCACTCGCGGGCAAGATCTATGAGCTCGGGAACAAAGAGTGATATCGCAGATTCTGGCAGATCTATCACAAGCCACCCAAAGCCGAATATCGAGACTATCTCCTCGAGCGAAGAGACTCACTCATCCCGATTGATGAGAGGAGTTTCAAATGAGCCTACTACACTCCACTCCATGTCGTCGATCGAGCCTATGATAAGCTCTCGGAGACTCTCGGACACAACTGGCAGCGTGAGTATATTGTCTGGGATATGTGCTGTGGTGTGGGCAATCTCGAGGTCAAGCACTCCAATCATCGCAATATCTATATGTCCACCCTCGATCAGGCTGATGTGGATGTGATGAAAGCTACCAAAACTTGTGTTGCTGCGACCCGATTCCAATACGACTATCTCAACGACGATATCACCGACGATGGTCAGATCGACTACTCTCTCACGAACAAGATCCCCGCTTGACTACGCAGGGCTATCGCCGATGGCAAAAAGATACTCATTCTGATCAATCCGCCATATGCAGAAGCGATGAATGCAGATAATACTTCTGATAACGAAGGTGCAGAAAATAAAATCTGAGTAGCAAAAACTAAAGTTGCTAAATCAATGGATACCTCATGATATGCAAAAAGAGAATTATTTATACAGTTTCTTGTTCGTATTCAAAAAGAAATTCCTAGTGCAACACTGGCAATGTTCTCAACACTCAAATATATCAATGCTCCCAATTTTGAAGAATTTCGTAAATCATGGGATTCTGATTATTTAGGAGGATTTATTGTTCACAGTAAGGCTTTTGATGGGCTCAAGTGAAACTTTCCTATAGGATTTCTCGTATGGCAAACGAGTCATGGTGATGGTACACTCAGTCAGATAGGAGAGATCAGTGTCGAAATACTGGATAAAGAAGCAAAACCGATAGGAGAAAAGAGTTTTTATAATCTAGAAAATAATAAATTTTTGAGTAATTGGATTATTAGACCTCGAAGCAACAAGGAAGATGCTCTTCCTCTCAAAAATGCTATAACTCCTACTACGAGCACAAAAGATGTGCGATGAGATAAATGGGCTGATGGTGCTATTGGAAGTATGCTTTGTGCTTGAAATGACCTACAACACACATCTACACTAACTGCTTTACTTTCTTCTTGATTTTGTAGTGCTGGGGCATTTTTTGTTACTCCTGATAACCTCTCTCAGGCTGCCATAGTATTCTCTGTTCGTAGACTCATCAAGCCAACATGGATCAATGATCGAGACCAATTCTTGATTCCTACAGAGCCACTCACCGATGAGTTCCAGAACGATTGTTTGATTTGGATGCTTTTTAGTGGGTCGAATCTGACTGCATCAGCCGATGATCTAGAGTGGAACGATCGGAAGTGGTCGATCGTGAACCATTTTATCCCATTCTCTGAGTCTGAGGTGGGGAGTGATGAGCGGTTTGAGTCGGATTTTATGGTACAGTATCTCTCGGATCGTGTGCTCTCTGTCGAGGCTATAGCCGTGATGGATGCGGGTCGGCGACTCTGGCAAGCGTATCACGCTCATATCGATACGCATACCGTACGAGATGAATACAAACTTAATCGAGCAGATGTAGGCTGGTATCAGATCCGCAACGCTCTGAAAAAACGAAACGAGAGTGGAGACTTCGCAAAAGTGGATTTCTCTGCCTTCGAGGAGAGCTACACGATCCTCAGTGAGAAGTTGAGACCGATGGTGTATGATCTTGGATTTTTGAGGAGATAGTACAATGATAGTTGGTACAACTGAGGATGTATGAATGAGACAAGTAGATTGATGGGGGAGGTAGATATAAGTGTAAATATGCAGACCCCTATCCTAGGATAGGCAATGTATTCCTTTATCAGAAACAATATATTTTTTATGCTAATTATAGTTTGCATAAAACACTATTTTTATGATACTTGTACTAAGCATAAAACACTATCTATCATAATATGGACAATACACATCTCCTACAGTTTCTCCAAGAACAAAGTGTTCTGACGGATTTCAAAGCAAAATCATATATACAAGATCCTCAAAATCATAAGAGACCCCAGCGAAATATTTTTGTTCGTTTACAAAAATATATTACTGATTTTATGCAGTGAAATCACAAAATCAGATGGATAACTATGACGGGACTTCGCTGATCGGGTAAGACAACGGCATTGTTCCAGCTCTATACTGCTCTCAATACGGCTGACTGTTACAAGTTATTCCTCTCACTTGATATCACTCATGGGCTCCTAGGAGTTTCTCTCTATGAGGTACTTGCTACTTATGAGAAACTACTCGGTATGCCATTTGAGATGCTGGATAAGCCACTCATCCTCTTTCTCGATGAGGTACAATATGATACTACATGGGGACTCACTCTCAAGAGTATCTATGATCGTAGCGATAAGGTGTTTATTTTCTCGACTGGATCAGC
>JAYTJD010000141.1:0-3423 GCA_043731405.1 Candidatus Altimarinota bacterium | reverse complement strand
AAAATACTAGAATCTAAATGATGGAAGATAGCAAGAATATGGGGTGACGATTGGTATGGAAACAAAGAAAAAACAAAGAAATCCCTCAAAGAGAAACTAGAGAATATATAAAATCCCCTCCCCTGTGGGGATTTTTCTCCACTCAGTCTCCTTGACTGATCCCCTTTTCTCACTACAATCGGCCCAATCCAACCACAGCTATATGTTCGCAGATCTCATCTCCAGAGTCATCGCCGTGCACCCCGACTTCACCTCTGATGAAGTAGGAGAAGTATGTCAGGACTATATGGACTCCATGAGTAGCGAAAAAATCAAAGAAGAAACCAAGATGAAGCGACTCGTGAAGTATATCGAGCGTGAGTTCGAACTCGGTGAATCGCGGATAGAGAAAATATCGAACAAAATCTACAATCTGGAGTCTATTCCCGAGTATCTTTTTTCCGGGGAGTCTCGCATCGCCTCAGCACTCGTAGCTATCACAGGACTCACGAAGAACATCGAACAGACCGAGCTCTTCGCAGATGCCGAGATGCTCATCACGCGTCGGGACAAGGTGGCACTCATCGGCAAAAATGGAGCGGGCAAGACCACACTCCTGAAGATGATCATCGGTCGAGAGTGAGAATACAAGGGAACCATCGAAAAGGCATCAGGACTCAAGATAGGATATCTCTCGCAGGATCTCTTCTGGCAAGATACAGCGAATACTCTCAGAGCCGAGATGCTCATGGTATTCCCAGATATCACCGAGCGAGTAGACCGACTCGCCGAGATCGAGTGGGACGATGAGCAGTGGGAAGAGGCAGATGTGATCAAGACCTACCTCAGAGATCACGATGGATACCGCAGATATGACTTGCAGACAGAGATACTCCGATATTTCTGATTCACGGATCTGATGCTCGACCAGCATGTCCTCTCACTCTCAGGAGGTGAGCAGACCAAGGTACAGATTGCGAAGTTCCTCATCACCGAGGTCGATCTCCTCATCCTCGACGAGCCAACGAACCACCTCGATATCGAGGGGATTATTTTCCTCGAGAGATTTTGTAAAATCTGGAAAAAAGCGATCCTCTCGATCTCCCATGATATCAGATTCATCGATAATACCTCGGATCGGATCGTGGAGATCTCAGGCAAGCGTCTCAACAACTACCAGGGCAAATACGCAGAATACCTCGTGGAGAAACAAGCCAGGTACGATCGCCAACTCAAGGCCCATACCCTGCAAAAAAAGGAAATCGAAGAGCAAGAGGCGTGGATCAATAGGTTCCGCTATACTCCGTCGAAGTCCAATAGCGTCCAAAGTCGTATCAAACAGGTCGACAAGATCGAGCGTATAGACAAGCCGGAGGGTGAGTCGAGTGTACGAGGGATCACGATCCGGGCTGGCAAGCGACTCCCTGAGAAGATCATGACTATCACGGATCTCGCTGTCGGATACAACACACCGATCATCACGACTCATGGAGAGATGATAGTACGCAAAGATGACAAAATAGGCATCATCGGACGCAATGGAGCTGGTAAAACGACTCTACTCAAGACGATCCTCGGAGAACTCAGAGCCATATCTGGAACCGTCACGACCAATCCAGATCTCATCATCGGATCCTACTCTCAGGTGCTCGCAGACCTCGATGGGAGTGCGAGTATCATCACGGAGCTCGGACGCAACTACGAGAACGAGTGAGAGATCAGAGCGATGCTCGGTGGTCTCCTCATCACGGGTGACAAGGTGGATCAGACTATACAGACGCTCTCAGGTGGTGAGCGAGCCAAGGTCGCACTCACGAAGATGCTCCTCACGAGACCTCATGTCATCATCATGGATGAGCCGACGAACCATCTGGATCTTCACTCCAAGGAGGTGATCAAAAATATGCTCGAGAGTTTTGACGGGACGAGTCTCATCGTCTCGCATGATCGAGACCTGCTCGAACATATCTCGAATAGAGTATGGCTGATACAAGAGTGAATACTCAGGACTTTCGATGATCCTGAGAAGGGTTTTGCTGAGGTATTCTAGAAATATTCTAGCTGAGTTCCTTGTATAGAGAAGGATAATCTATATAATTCAGAGGCATACTCAAAGCAACACCATATGAAAAAACTCCTCATTTTCACAGATACATATACAGGACAGATCAATGGTGTCACTCGTTGTCTAGATAATCTAGTGAAAAATCTACCTACAGATATCCATCTGGATATCATATCATCCGATGACTTCGTAAGTGTACCATTCCTCGGATACAAAGAAATCCGACTCTCGCTCGCATTTCCTCGCAATATCCTCGCTCGTATCCGAGATGTCCGACCTGACTCTATCCATATCATGACCGAGGGCCCTATCGGGCTGACCGTCGCCTATATCTGTCAGAAACGTCATATTCCCTATACTACCACATTTCATACCAAGTATCCTGAGTACCTCCATATGAGGAATCGTCTACTCAAAGAAGAATACATCCACCAGTATCTACGATATATACATGACGGTGCTGAGGAGATATTCATATCGAATTCTGGTCTCGGTGAATACCTCGGGAGAAATGGATATGAGAACTCTAGTATTATACCATTTGGGATTGATCATGCTCTATTTTATCGATGAGAGCGAACTCTATTTTTCGATCTAAGGAAACCCATACTTCTGTATGTCGGACGCATTGCCGTGGAGAAAAATATAATAGATTTCCTCGAAATGGATACCCGATATGCCAAGATAGTCGTCGGGGATGGTCCACTACTCTGAGAGTATAGAAAAGAATATGATGATGTATTATTCCTCGGAACAAAGAGTGCTGAGGAACTCTCGGAGATCTATCGGAGTGTGGATATATTCGTCTTTCCATCCAAGACTGATACCCTTGGACTCGTCAATCTGGAAGCGATGGCATGTGGACTCCCTATCATCGCCTATGATCTCGAGAATACACGATGTATCATCGAGGATGGGATCACGGGAGTGCTGGTCCCTGACGGGCAAAAACTCGAAACTGCGATCAAAGATATAGAGCACATAAGTCATGAGGCATGTGCGGACTCTGTACGAGGTGCCACATGGCAGCACTACGCAAGAGAGTTCATGGCTCATCAATTCCCTATCAGCAAAACCCTATGGACCTCAACCAGTATCTAGATCCCCAGACTATTGCATCCCTCCAAGCTGGAGGCTATGTATTTATGCTGGTTCTCATGATCATCGAGGGACCGATTGTGACTTTCATTGCAGCATTTCTCGCATCTCTTTGAGTTTTTGATATCTTCCTCGTATTCATACTCGGTTGGGTGGGTGATATCCTCTGAGATCTCTTGTTCTATAGTATCGGGAGATATGGTTGGCATATATTCCAGCGGAGCACAACTATCAAAAACCAAAAAGAATCCATATTCATCCAAAAACTCGATCATCTCATA
>JAYTJD010000140.1:0-8581 GCA_043731405.1 Candidatus Altimarinota bacterium | reverse complement strand
CGTGATCATGTCTATGTGGTGTGAGCATCTCCTCGATGAGATATATCAACAAAAAACCAATCATAAATGCATATACCGCATACTCTGTTTGCTCGAGTGCCTCAGGGAATATATGTACGAGCGAGACCGAGAGCATCGATCCAGCTCAGAGTCCGATGAGCAGATTGAGGATCAGTCGATTGACTCTCTCAAAAAGAAACAACAAGAGTCCAGTGGCTGAGATACAGACAAGTATAATTATAGGGAGAAGCATAATCTGATAATAGTATGAGTTGTATCTAATCTGGTCTAGCGTATGACGCAAGCGGTACACGCCTTGGTCTGTTGATACGTATTCGAGAGTGTGAGCTGCCCAGAGAGACGAGTGTGGGTGTCATATATGGCTCCACAGTTCTCACAGAAGCTGATCGTGATAGCATCATCGAGTCTACCATCAGCACACTGGCAAGCGAATATGAGTCTCTCTCCAGCGATCGTCGTCTCATGGATGAGTCCCTGAGCCTTGAACGTATCGACAATACGGTAGAGGGTAGCGAGATTCATTCCGGGTTCTCATTTTTTGCCAACGAGATCCTTGCGGAGATCCGAGAAAGTGATACGACTACTGAGTCCGAGGAGTTCGACGAATCGTTTGCGAGGCTCTGTAACACGAGAATCTGACATAGTTGGTTTAGTTTAGTAGGATAGGCGGGTGGAAAAATAGAACGGCAATATATACAAAAAGAGAATAATTGCAAATGTTTGCGAGAACAAAATTCGGTTCTATTTTGATCTCAAAAAATCAACAAGAATGAGTCTCGCAGCCTCTGCATCGACATCGCCATCGGTGATCCCATCATCATCGAATCACATCAGTGCCTCACTCGTCGTGAGTCGTTCGTCGTGGAGCGTGATTGGGATTTGGACTCATTTAGCGAGTTTTTTCACGAATTCGTTCACTCGTTTCCCGTGTTTCGACATCGTCCCATCGATATTGTAGGGCATCCCGACTACAATTAGTTCGGCCTTTCGTTCTTGTGCCCATTTTGGCAATAGAGTGAGGAGCTCGCTCGTGAGTATAGTCTTGTATGCAAATGAAAATCCCTCGACCGAGTAGGCGAGTCCACTCTTGCGAGTACCATAGTCTATGCTGATGATGCTATTTTTCATCTATAGTGACCGTGATGAATATCTTGGCAAGTGTATCTCTCGTGATATGGAGATAGACGAGGTGACGACCAGCCGTCTTGATGTGTACTCCGTTTGGGAGTTTGATATCCTTTTTCTCGAATCGTATATTGTATTTCTCACTCACTCGAGTGCTGACAGTATGCTCGTCGAGTCCTCCGAATACTTTTTTTCACTTTCACTTCAGCGTGAAGTCGAGTTCCTGTCCATCGAGTTGTTTCTGTATTTCGAATGCTTGTTCTAGACGTTGTCTCGCTTGATCTTGGGATTTTCGCTTGTCATTTTCGATCTTTGCGAGGCGATCTGGGGTGATCTCTCGGGCGAGTCCACCCGGGATGAGCGAGTTGCGGGCCTGAGGGGCTGAGACCTCGATGATGGCTCATTTGCGACCGACGTGGGCAATATCTGAGAGGAGTTCGACAGTGATCTTGTGAGCTGGCATAGGAAATAGTAGGATAAAAAGAAACAAAAATCTTCCATACTAGTATATGGAAGATAGAGAAAAATGGAAAAGAAATTTTAGATTTATATATTCGGTCTTCTGCATTGTTGCAGTTCTTCAGGGGAATTTTCCATCAAAAATAAGAGCATAGTAGCGAGATCTCTTTGATTTTTTTCAAATCGTAGTTTCTCGAGCATGTCTTTTTCTGATGGAGAGAGCGATGATTGTCGTCTCTCGAGTGTGAGGATCTCTGGTGTAGATGTTTCTGATAGTTTTTGTATCAGAGACATTCATAGATCTCTGACTGGATCGCTGAGCTCTTGGATCACATCTTCATGATATTGGATTGAGACGCTGAGTTCATTGGCATGGGTAATATTTGGGAATCTTTTTTGCACTTCTCATAGCCAGTACTCTATACTGGAATTACTACCTAGCGATACTATTCACAAAGCCTTGCTGGCTACTGAATAAGAATGAATAGTAGAATAGTTCGGAGATATCGCTGATTCCTCATGGCTAGCACGAGCCGTACTATTCATAGATCCAGCCAAAACCAATGCTGATATAATTCATCAGAATTTATCCATAAAAATATATTTAATATAAAAGTCAATATATAGAATTGAGAGATGAAGTCAAATATTTCCAGTAGATCAATCCCATATTATTGACAATAGTACGTAAGTCGGTAATAAGAAATAAAAAGTTTTGACTTTTATCGCTTTTCGCTATAATCCACCGGATCTCTCGCATTGGGGATTCGCCAAGCGGTAAGGCAGCGGACTTTGACTCCGCCATTCGGGGGTTCGAATCCCTCATCCCCAACCATACAAAATTATCAGAATCCCATTGGATTCTGAATCCCTCTCTCATTCGTCAAGCTCTTTTGCTCGACTTTTGACAAAAAACCTATAAAATACCGACTTCATGCCACGGAAACAGTTCTCTGCCTGAGATGATTGTTTCTGGATATGATTCCAGATTTATCTCGCTTCGTTATGAGGATACAAGCAATCCACCTCAGTGGACTCCCTCATATGAGCCTAATTTTCCTATTTATGATAGCAGTAGTAGAAATCGGTGGTAAACAATATACAGTAGAACAAGGTATGACGTTCGTCGTCGACCGTCAGGCCGCAGATGTCGGTAGTACTATGACTCTCCCAGCTCTACTCATTGCGAGTGCAGATGGCAACTCAGTCAAGGTCGGTACTCCTACAGTCGAGGGATCTCAGATCTCATTCGAGGTAGTTGAGCATCTCAAGGCTGACAAAATCCGAGTATTCAAAATCAAATCAAAAAAACGCTACATGCGAACTCAGGGATTCCGTGCATATCAGACTCGCCTCACAGTGACATCTATTGCATAGGTTCTTCGGTGAATATAGAATATAGAAAGTAGAAACTTCTCCACGGAGACGTATTTATCCCTAAAATACTAGATTGCCCATACGCCCCAATCATCGAGCTCGTCATGCACGAGCCAATAGATCCAATATCGATCTCCCATCGGTATCAGATACATTTCGCAGATTCAAATGGTTCACGATCGCACTCGTCATCATATTCCCGATATACCCATCCCTATCGCTCCTCTGAGCTGGGGATAGTGTTCGTGCCTGAGACTATGATGAGTCGACGATCATCACGGCATATAGTGATCTCAGTGAGGTGACGGATGAGTGATATATATCTGATACAGGACTCATCCGCGTGGGTGGTGGATCATCAGGTGAGAGCTATGTCCCACCAGTAGCTACGATAGATATCGCGAATGTAGCAAGTACCGTCAAAAAACATACCGTCAAAAAACTCGAGAGTGTCCGTAGTATTTCGGATAAATATGGGGTGAGTACTGATGCGATCCTCTGGGCTAACGACCTCGAGAGTAGCGATGAGCTCCAGATCGGACAAATACTCAAGATCCCTCCTATATCAGGGGTGGTACATACAGTAGTAAATGGTGACACGATCTCTGCTATCTCTGCGAAATATAGTGTAGATACTGTAGATATTGTATCCGTCAATAGTCTCCGAGATGCTGCGAGTATCCGTATCGGTATGGATCTCATGATCCCAGGGGCTATGAAGCGGAGTGTAGCGGTAGTCGAAAAAATAGAAAAAGCACCAGTCAAAGCAGCCCTTTCAAAATGAGCTACTGAGACTCGAGATACGACTGAGGCCAAGATCGAACAAAAATCTCCAGTTGTGATCTCTGCAAAAACTGGACTCAAGGATCGCTACGCCGTCAAATATACGGGCAAGTCACGAGGATTTGTCGGAGGTAATTGTACCTGGTATGTTGCTCAGAACAAGTCAGTGACATGGCGAGGCAACGCTAATGCCTGGATGAGAAATGCCAAGGCAGGTGGCGTCAAAACTGGACAAACCCCAGTGATCGGTGCGATCATACAATTCTCAGGGGCAGGTTACAATAGAGCCTATGGACATGTGGGTATTGTCTCTGGCATCGAGTGAGGCAACATCATCGTCAAGGATATGAACTATCGAGGACTCTATGAGGTCACCATCCGAAAGGTAGCGATCGATCATCCAGCGATAGACGGATATATCTATATTGACTAATCAATATTTCTTATCTCACTGCATATATGTAGTGAGATTTTTTTTGCGAAGATTTGCTTGACAATATCTATATAACTCATACTATAAATCGAATAAATCATAAAAATAGATTATCGTACAGCGTTAAATACCCGTATCAATCAATATCCAGCATTGGCCTCCCTTAGGGCATTGTATATTTGCTTTTTTATTTCAGATATGCTAGAGTAGGAAAGTAAATCTATTTTTTAACTATACATATATGTTTACAATCAATATCCGGGACATCGTCGCAGTAGGGAAAAGTGGGATGAAGTGGAATCTTAATACTGGCAACTATACGGACAAACAAAATGAACAGATTCCAAGTGATTCTAATGCCGCTTCTAAAGCTGTAGTAGAGGCTGCCAACAATCCAGCTGCATCACCAGCATTGAAGGCTGATGTGCAGGAAGTAATAAAAAGTGCCAAAAAAGAAGAAAAAGAACTCCAGATCGATATCGGTGCTGCTTCTGACTTCAAGGCAACGCTCGATAAAGGTCCAGATGGTAAAGTGAAACTCGGATCTATGACAGCTATCATTGCTGCAGGTGATGATAATATAGTAGAATCCAGGAATGTAGGATGGATCGGACGAAATCTACTCTCTAAAGGTGAGCAGAAGTTCTCATTCGGAGAACTGCAGATCTACAACCGTCTCATGGCAAATATCAAGACTCCAGCAGAACTCGATGCACTCGCTGTACGCATCGGTGCTCAGCCACTCCCATGGAATACGACTCTCGATGATATCTCTATTCACCGAGATACAGCGATCAATGACTTCCGTGATAAGATGGCACAACGAGTGTCTGAGATGGCAACTATCGGACAGCTCACCCTCGGAGAACGAGGTGCAGTAGCTGGACTCGAATCAGTCATCTCTGGTCGTACAGATCAGTTCAAACAGGCCCTCACAGCAAACAAAGATGCACTTAAACAGGCAGCACAAAAACTCTCAAACAATGCATCGGGTCTCGAGACTTTTTTGAATACTTTAGCAAAAATCGGTATCATACTACCACTCAATATCCTCTCTAACTATGGAGTCCTCCTGACAGCAGACTCTAAGAATGTAGATAAAAAACTCGGTACAACAGGTGGACTCGAGACAAAATTTGCTCAATTCGGTGAAGCAGGCAATCTCGCTGCATCTATCAAGGCAATCGGTCTCGCGATCGATGTCAATACGAATGATCCATCTCAGCGTATCACTCACCGTACTGCTGACTTCCTCAAGGCTGTCGAGGCGAAAGATGCTGATGTGATGAAGGCAAGTGAAGTGGTTGTTACCAAAGCCAAAGAAGATAATAAAAATCTGTCAACAGAAGATCTCACAAAACTCGAGAATCTCTCCAAAAACTATATTTCAATCCAGAAGACATCAGTTGATACAGTGGCGACGAATAATAATATCGATCCAAAAGTATATGGAGATATCCTCGCTGATCAGACATTCCGATACCTCTCTCAGGTGGAGGAGCTCAAGTGATTTCAATTCAAGGGTGGATTTGCGGCACTCTCACTCTCTATGGTTGGTATCGGGGCGTCATTTGCGAAGATCAATACATCATTCACTCAAGAGAGCGTGAGTACATCAGCAGCTCTTGGTGAGGCTATGGCTCATACAACAGAGTTCAAGAACTCTGCAGAGAAAAAGTTATATATCGAAACTAATGTATGAGGAGGCATCAAATATGGATATGACCCGAGTACAAAAATCGAATCACTCTCACTCCCAAGTGAGGCTATTTCAAAGGAAATAATAGCTCAGATGGGTGCCACTGCCACAGAAAAAGATGGTATCACAACTATCGTATTCCCACTGACTAAGACCTTCAATATACGCAATCTCGTCAAGGCGGATGGATCTCAATCGATAATGATCGATACCTATGATCGCAAAACAGTGAGTGTTGCTCCTGCAGCAAATACTCAACCTGTTGTATCAACTCCACCAATGCTTATCATAAGTGCGGTCACTGAGATCAAAAATGTCCGTGAGTCAAACGAAGGACTCGCAGCTATGAAAAAAGATATATACAATATGTCTCGTGATGCGAAGGGGAACCCTGAATTCACTGACGCACTCATCGCTATCGGTAAAATGGAATATAATACTGCATATGATATTCTCATAGCAGCTTCAGTCAAAAATCCAAAAATCAAGGCCATCGTTGCTCAATACAATAGAGACAATGTATCACAACTACAAGCAATCAATACGTATACCTATGGAGCTCGTAGCTCTATGGATGTCAAGAACCAGGTGGCAGTATTAGCAAAAGAATACAACGCTATGCGTAGTTTAAATGGTGTGGAACCAGCAGAAAAAAAGCTCGGTGTATATAATATTGATGCTGAAAAATTCTTCCAATCCACAGCATGACATAGGGCTAAGGATATCTCAGCGACTTTTTCAGGAATGAGCCTCTCTATATCAGTCTATGCCACTCCAAAGGGAGGAACACATCGTATAGATACATTCTCTGGATCGATCCAGGCATCAGATGCTATCTATATTGGCAACTTCTCTGATGCACAAAAAGATCAGATCCTCAAAAATGGTGCCAAAAATACACAAGTAGCCTATGATATTTTTAAACACGATTTTGGAAAGGTAGTCTCATGACTAACTCTTGCAGACTATATATCATATACTAAGACAGGAGTGCTCCCTCCGAGTATGGCAGGACTTTCAGTCACACAAGCACCAGTATTCTTCGAGGCTCGAGCTATGGTACATGGCAATCTCTGTTCCAACAAGTGTGAAGGTGTCGGATATCCAAGATTCTCATATCAGGGCAAGCCCGATACTCCACCACCACCTCCACCAAATGTAGAGAATTTTCCACTCGGTAGTGGATCAATTGGTACTCCAGGCGTGATGGGTAAGACAAGTCAGATCGATGCAGGAGTTGGAATCGGTGCCAAATTGCATAGGGCTCCAACAGAAGAGCCTCAGCAACCAACCAACTCTGCCAGTTCTACTACAAGTTCTGAAGCTGCTAAGGCACCAGCCACATGACCTATTACAAATGGCCCTACAAGAACGCCATCTATTGCACCACCAATGCATGTCGCTCCTCCAGCCACACCCATACCAGCCACATCCATAATAGTATCAGGCCGATAGAGACATTCTTCCTTACTTTTTTTATATGAAAAATATCCATCTCATCATCTCGTGTGCCTGTCTCGTGCTGCTATCTGCATGTACTCCTAGTACACAGCAAACTGATATCGCAAATACAAATACCACACAAGCCCTGTCCTCAGCTACAACTGAGATATCTCAGTCCGGTACACATACAGTCCTACAAGAGACTAACCGAGCTACATGATCCACTATTTCCAATCGCTAATTTTGCTACTAACCCTTTCTCATATGAGAACCACTTTTCTACTTACTCTTACTAGTATTGTCACTCTCATTGCTAGTCACTCTACCTATGCGGATACAGAGATCATCCCATCACCAGATCCTACCTGTAATCAGTATTTCGATGCTGGCTATGTGTATGAGGGTGACTATGGAAAAGTACTATCAGATACTCTTCGTAATACTGGTGTCAATGAACTCGATCTCTATGCAGATGAACAAGTTTCACCATTTGTATGAGTCTCTACGCCTGGCGTAGTATCATTTACTACTCCAGAGTTCCAGTATGCTGATCCATTTTTTACCAATTGTGCTGGAACATGGTGTATTGGTGGTGCATCAGGACGACAATTCACATATTTGACTGCTGGTCAGGCATTCAAGTGGATACAGACACTTCCAAACAAGCATCTTCAGGTCGTATCTGTGGATAAATCCAAAGTGACTGATGCCAATCGTGCTCAGATTCGTGATAGTTTTTTCAATATTAGATATACTATCAAGTGACATTTCTGGAGTGATGCTTCCAATAGTTTTGTGGCAGATTTCAACCACGTTGAGTGTCAGAAGATCGGTGTACACTTTTGTGGTGATGGAGTAGTGGAATCAGGAGTTGAGAACTGTGATCCAGCAGATCCAACTAAAGCAGGCTGGGCAAATGGGGGATGTAATACATCATGTCAGCCTGTAGTGGTTGCAACACCATCTTGTGACTCGATCACTGCTTCTCCAACATTTGGGACATCACCAGTGACGACAACTCTCACATGTAGTGGATCCAATCTACCAGTAGGATCTACCTATGCTATCTCTTGTGGCAATGGTATCAATGCAACGATGAGCGGTAGTACAGGGACATGTACGTATGCTAATACTCAATCATCAGGGTCACTGACCTTTACACCAAAGTGTACTATCAATGGAACGATCACTGCACCTGCCTGTCAGACCAATGTAGGAATCAATCCTATCCCAGTTCCTCC
>JAYTJD010000139.1:0-1313 GCA_043731405.1 Candidatus Altimarinota bacterium | reverse complement strand
AGATGACAACCGAGGTATCACTATCGACACGGTCCCTCATCTGGGTGAGCAACTTCCTCAGACACAATATGATATTCATCATCATTGTACTTATTGCTTTAGCTCTGATTTTCCGTGGATATACGATGACAGATACTGGCAAGTCGTGGCTCGACCGACTCAAGCTCTCAGCTCCAATCACGGGTACAATATACAAAAACTATGTAGTGGTTCAGGTGATGTCGACTTTTCACCTCTTATCATCCTCTGGAGTCTCTATAGTCAAGGCTCTCCGTCTCACGGGTGCATCTGCTGGTAACTCACGGATCTCTGAGATGTACTCCTACATTGCAGACGAGGTATCAAAATGAAAGAAAATCAGTGAGGCCATGTTCGAGGTGGATAAGGCTGGATATGTATTCTCATCGGATATCGTGCAGATGATCGAGAGTGCCGAGAAGACGTCGACGGTACATCAGATCAGCAAAAAGATAGCCGAGCAATATCGTCGTGAGGTCGACGCATCACTCGCTGTGATGGTGAAGCTGATCGAGCCCATTGCACTCCTGATGGCTGGAGTATTCGTGATGTGGTTCGCGATTGCAATATTCTCATCGATCATGCAGGTGGTCGGAGTAGCAGGGAACTAATCATACTATGACTCTCAAAAACACTACATCCTGATTCACACTCATCGAGATGATGATCGTGATATCCATCATCGTGATTCTCCTCGGTATTGCTATGTTCCCATACAAGTACTATATGCAGCGAGGATATACGGAGCGAGCAGCCGACGGTATTGCTCAAGAGTGGGTACTCGCACATAAGGCGATCCGATGAGGACTCAAACTTGATCATTTCGCACCCAAGCATGCCCGTCTCTTTTTTGTTTTCCAGACTGGATCTACTACGGTCGATAGCTATCTCTTCTCGGGATCTACAGATGCTTCGACTTTTGCATTACCCGATCTCGATAATCTCGTACATACCAATATTGTCCCCTACAAGACTCTCACTCTCGATGATGGTGTCGAGATCCTCGGTTTTTCAGGTTCTCTTTTTGGTAGTGGATCTCGTGTCGGATACCTGATCTCACCTCCATATGGGGATGGTATATTTTTCACGAGCTCAGCTCACTCAGGATCACTCGATGATGCTCGGATCATCGTCGGATATCCATGATCTGATACTATCACAGGGAGAGCGAGAGAGGTGCTATTGCGGACATATCTCAAGTAGCTGGATTTGGTTTTGACTTCTCTCTTTTTCGACTATACTCACTCTATGCTCATCCGCCCTACTACATCAGGATTCACTCTCATCGAGCTCAT
>JAYTJD010000138.1:0-8602 GCA_043731405.1 Candidatus Altimarinota bacterium | reverse complement strand
TGTGTTTCGAGAGTTTTTGGCTTCATACGCTCCCATGCTCACGGATCTGATTCGATACTACAGCCATGGTCGGCCCCCATTTTTTTGCTATACCATCTCACATCAGAGATATTTATACCACTATATCCGTATATGGTGAGCTCATAGGTCATATCTCTTGGGAGTCATAGTCTCCGCAGTTCTATCCCTCTTGGATCGTCCGAATAGGTGAGTGAGATATTGCGTGGGAGCTCCCATTTTCTCGTTGTTGTATTATTATACGTCTTAGCATCTATTGTTATGACATCTCATTTGACGAATTTGGTTGGAGATATGAATATATTTGCTCCACTCACTACGAAATTCGCCTCTCCAGAGACTGTTGGATCCCATGTTTTCCCATTTTTGGTGATTGCTCACTTGACTGCCCCGGGGTCGAGATATCCACCATAGGTAGCAAATGCGAGCCATGGCTTGTTGAATGCGACATTGAGGGATTGTCCTACTTGTTTCTCGGCTCATACCAGTGTGAATACGAGCGTCGTCGTCGCCAGCGTATAGGCGTGGTAGCCGAGGATGCCGACCGCTAGAATTGCGAGTACTACGAGCAGGTACTGTGAGATTTTTGCCATAAAAAAGAGACAGTGAATATGTCTCTTAGTATAGATTTTATGACGATGTTTGCAAGAGGAAAACTATATCTGGTAGCGGATTGCTTCGATCATTTTTTCCACTGTTGGTTCAAGTGGAGTTTTTGGCATTTTGGCATCGACTATGACGAATAGATCACCTGTTTTTCCATCTTGACTGCGTCCCTTTCCAGAGACCTTGAACCGAGTTCCAGGCTTGGTTCCTGCCTTGACCTTGAGGGTCAGGACTTTTCCATAGACGGTTTTGACTGATATAGAGGTATCATAGAGAAAGTCAAAAAATGGGATCTGAACTGTTTCAGTGACGTCGAGATTGACGATCTCTTT
Source organism: Candidatus Altimarinota bacterium (assembly GCA_043731405.1). GTDB lineage: Bacteria > Patescibacteriota > Gracilibacteria > BD1-5 > UBA2023 > JABFSX01. The sequence goes on along the minus strand of JAYTJD010000138.1, from coordinate 7,646 downwards.
CACAGGTTCTGGTTCTCTCGGTTGTTGTCGAGACTGGGTACGCCCACCACCGAAGAGGTCACCGATATCGAACTCGACACCACCCGCACCACCGCCACCAAACTGAGAAAAAATATCCTCGAATCCACCAGACTGTTGCCTCCCACTCGATCTCGTCTGGCTACCACCGAATGGATTGCCACCACTCGCTCCGCCAAAAGGGTTGCCCTCCCCAGAGCCGAACTGATCATAAGTTTTTCTTTTCTCCTTGTCGCCCAGGGTCTGATAGGCTTCATTGATTTCCTTGAACTTTGTCTCTGCTTTTTTATCATTTGTATTGCGATCGGGATGATGTTCCATTGCTTTCTTTTTGTATGCTTTTTTTATCTCAGCCTCTGTGGCAGTCTTGTCGACACCGAGAGAGGCATAATAGTCTTTTGACATAGTGTGGTATTGATATAGTAGGAAGACAGTATATCCAAAAAATAACACCTGTCAAAGACACAACTCATTCGTGTTGGGAGAAATACCAATATCTATTTAGCGATTCATTTAATTGCCTCACTAATTTTTCTAGATAACACTCTCGGTATAGTCATACTATCTCATTTGATTTTTATATCTTTTAGAAGAATGATATCTTCAAGTGAGATCCCTTTTGATATATACCAGAGAAGATCATCACTCGTGAGGGCAGAGTGATGATCTTCTAGTTTTTTGAAAATAGGAATAGATTGCAATCATCTATATTTCCTATCACCAAGATTCTCTAGTATTACTAATACTTCTTTCGTTACTTGGTGCGTTCCACTCAATCACCCGAGTAAGTCTGAGTTGATCACTTTTTCCTTATCAGGAAGCCAGGTACTATCAAGTTGTGTTGGCATATTATAAGAATTGAATATAATACCAATTATATGCGTATAACAAATATTGCAAGTACCAATTCTAAATAATGTCAAAAAATCCAGATCATATCCAACATATTCTCTCTAATCTTCCAAAAACACCCTGAGTCTACCAGATGAAGGATGCAAAAGGGGGAGTGATGTATGTCGGCAAGGCGAAGAGTCTCAAGAGTCGAGTAGGGAGCTACTTCGTCAAGACGAGCGATCTCTCAGTGGCTAAGCGTCAGATGGTAGCCAAGATCTGTGATATCGAGATCATAACCTGTCAGACCGAGGTCGAAGCACTTGTACTCGAGACCAATATCATCAAGCATCTCACGCCCAAGTACAATATCCTCATGAAGGATGACAAGAATCTTGCCTACCTCAAGATCACCAATTCTCCCGTACCAGAACTCATCAAGACAAGACAAAAGATCCGCGATGGTGGGACATATTTTGGTCCGTATGTGAGTGCGGTCGAGCAATCGGTGCGAGCTCTGCGTCGGATATTTCGCATCAGGAATTGTCGGGTGAAGTTCGCCAAAAGAAACGACAATATCCAAGTCACAGACAAGGCAGGGAGGACACTCCCATGTATCGACTACTATATCGGTCTCTGTCCAGCTCCCTGTATGCTCGAGCCGAGCAAGATAGCTCAGCATCATGACAATATCGGTCGTGTTCGAGCATTCCTCTCGGGGGAGTCCAGTACGGTATTCGCGGATCTCGAGGTGACTATGCGAGAGCGGGCTCATGATCTCGACTTCGAAGAAGCACAGAAAATCAAAGAAACTATCACAGCACTCAGATGACTCCATGAGCGACAAAAAGTCAGAGATATCGTCGATGGAGATATCGATATATGTATCCAGTATGAAAAGTATAATAAAACATATATAGCACTCACACAAGTAAGATGAGCACAGATTGTGTGAGTATTTCGTCATGAGGTGGCGAGCTCGATCGACGAAGGTGAGGACATCATGATCGCATTCCTGATGCGACAATACGTCTCTCTGGATGAGACTGATTCTCCAGATTTTCCTGATATATTACTTTGTCAGCAAGAGTTCAGTGATACCGCATTTGTCGAGTTTCTCCGATGACAGCGTATCCAACTCGAAACTCCGAAAATCTGACCAAAAAAGGATCTCCTCGACTTCACTCGAGATCAGCTCCGAGAGTATGCATATAAAAGAGAGCTCGCAACCCTAGAGAATAAGAGCCTCACGAGAGCCCATATGGTCAATGTGCTCGAGCGACTCGGATATGATATCCCCGCCAAAGGAGAGATCGTGTTCGAGTGCTATGATATATCCCATACGGATGGGCACTTCACCTATGCGAGCCGAGTCGTGATAGTCAACGGCAAACCTGATCCATCGAGATATCGCAAGTACAAGATCAAGACCCTGGAGGACGGCATGATCGATGACTATGCATCCCATCATGAGGTGATGATGCGGCGGACGATCGAGGGTATTGAGCAGGACAATTTCCCTCATCTGATCATCATCGATGGAGGCAAGTGACAGCTCTCGAGTGCGATATCAGGGATCAAGGAGGGCATATGGAAAAGTCAGAATGAGTCTCTAGATCCGTCATCGCGAACGAAGCGAAGTGAAACAGAGTGAAGTGTAGCGATCCAGGTTCCTGAAAATATAGAGCATGGATTCCTGCACCCCAAGAGTACTTCCTTCGGGGCGCCTACGCAGGAATGACAGGTACCAATACCTCCCATCTGTTCTATCGCCAAACGAGAAGAAGAGATATTTCTCCCTCACAATCCTGTTCCTATCATGTTCGATCCGGGGACACCAGAACTCATGGTACTCCAGAAAGCCCGAGATGAATCACACCGATTCTCTATCACAGCGAATCGATCCGCTCGCACCAAATCCATGAAAAAGAATATCCTCGAAGAGCTCCCAGGAATCGGTCCAGTGACACGACGCAAGCTCCTGAAACTCGCAGGCAGTATCGATGCAATCAAGGATATACCTCCTATAGAACTCTCCAAAATCTGTAATACCGCTCAGGTGGAGACACTGCGGGATCATGGGATTGTAGGGTAGATATATAGATATTTGTAATACACAAGAACTGGTAATCTCTATGTTTTTATGCTGAGGTAGTCTTTACTTTTTTAAGACAAAAAGTAACAAAACATGGGCTAGCATTAATAATATCAGTATCAAATCAAAGTTCTCTGAATAAAGATAGATAATATGCTAAAGTATATGGAAATAGTACTCATTTTAGTGATTCTGTTTTTTCTTTTATTTCAGCCTCACTTAATCCATTGGTACGTTTAAAATCAAGGTATAACGTATGAATATATTCAGATGATGCAATTTTATCTGTAATAATAATTATCCCTCATTCTGCTAAATTTTGATAAAATGAATGAATTGTAGGTATTCTATCTTTGATAAAGTGTAATGTCCAATTTGCAATAATAACATCAAATAACTGTGTATTATTAGGTATAGTATCTCCAAGAATGATTCTTTCTTGGAATAAACTATTCTGAATCATGGCTTCCGATTTTTCTATGCCGTATACTGATTTAATTCCTGCTTGAGAAAATTTATCAATCGTGTATCAAAGTGCACTTCCAAAGTCTAGAACCCGGGCTCAACTTCAGAAAATATTGAGAGTAATTTGAACAGAGAGATCTATTATCTTCTGATAGTCAGGAATATGTTTGAGTGCATGTGCCTGAAAAATTGTAGCTACTGATTCATTAAATTTCCAAGGAATGGCACCATTACTCACATCAGTAAAAGTTGTCATGATAATCGTATTTTTACAAATATATATTTTCCTATGAGGGATATCTATCCTAGGAAAATATATTCAAGTGTCAATTATTCTACCTTAGATTCTAAAAATTGTAAACCTAATTGCTGCAATTATAACAATACTATAAACACTTTTATATAGATTTTACTTTTAGAATCTTGGTAGCTAGTGCGTTTCAAAATTCTTCCATTTCACTTCGGGATGGAATGGTTGGCCAACTTATACGTAAGCTGTTTTTATATCGAGTATCTTGTCAAGGATGAAATCTGGAACAAGCTACATCAGGTACGTCACATAATCGCATCAAATTATTGTAAAAAGAACTTCCTTCCCACTTTTTAAAATCAGGACTCTCAAGCAGGGATGATATGAGTGAATTACGAGCCAAAACATCCTCTGCTTTCGGTATGATATACGAATATGCTGAATGATTTTCTACTGTAAATTGTTCTCTTATGCCTGGAAATCGTAGAAAGACTTCCATACATATTTTACGATTTTCGATACAAGTATCTTGGATATTCGATATTTCAGTAGGTCTAAGTTTCGGAAATTGTAGTACTCATAATCGTGATATATCACCATAAGAAGTGGAAATATATTCTTGTAGTGTATCATAATCGGCTTGATCACCTCAAAATACAGCAACCATTCCATAGTGATAATTGGCTTCTGATCTGTTATATTTCGTAAGGCTGGTTGAAATTACCGTCGTAATATTAGGATGGTACTTTATCTGTTCCAACATCGTTTGAGTCATCATATTACCAAGAATATTGGAAGTTATATCAATAGAGAGAAAATACTTTTTATCAGGATTATCTTCCGCATTCTTACAAAATTTTCCAAATTGGTCTATCAAACGATATTGATAGGCCCGATCATCTCATAGTCCACTATATCCTGGTTCAATAGCACAAAAAAATGCTTGCGTATTTTCTGTAACACTTGAATTGGTAGTTTCTCAAAAATCAACTTCATTCAAGAAAAAATATCCAGGAAGAACACTCATCGCATCTGGTGGAATCTGAGAAGAGATATAGCGTATTGCCCCTGAATTAGCAGATAATCCAGATATAGTAGGAACTACGCTATCTGGAGCTTGTCCCCAGGTGGAATTAAAAAAATTTTTATAATGAGATTCGTGTTTATCCTTTATTTGGGAAAACCATTTTGCATCCCTATTCTCTGCTGTACGATATTTTCTATTCACCGAACGTGAGATATGTCTCTGAGCATTTCATCATACTACAGGAGTTATGTTAACTCTTGTTTCTGCAATAATGAGTGGTACAATATCTTGTTTAAGAGGAGATGTTACTGAACGTGAATAATTAGAGTATATCATTGATAATATCGAATTTCTCTGTTCATCAGACGGGTCATCTGAAATTTTTATCAAACGATATTCACTCCCGATATATTGATCCAAATCATAGGTATCGAGTAGGTTTTGTAATTCTGGTATTTGAGAAATCGATTTTTTTGAGATAAAAAGAATCGATTTCCCTAAATCATCAGTAAAACCTGGTACTTTCACCGTCGTATCAACTCATCCTATCAAAGTTTGGAATGAGAGTATTCCCCTATTGCGTGCATATTCCGCAACGAGTAAGTTACTTTCGAGAGAATCATGGGTTGCGAGTCCATACATCCAGCTTTCTAGCTCTTTTTGAACCCTGAGCAGTCCAGCATCAGAAGAAAAATTAAGATTCTTGATAGCTTGAATCAAATCTCCTGGAAGATAAAATCCTGTAGACAAGTGAGCATTCATATATTTACGTTTATTTACGTTATTAAAATGTATAGCCATAAAATCAACCCAAATGATACTGAATTATGCCTTTCATGCTAACCCCAAGATCAATCACTTGAATCTTTCTATAAGCGTCAATTGGACTTGTTGATATATTTTATATTTTCAAGTTGTAATAATGGAAATAAAAATTTTATTATGTCAATATGGTGCTGAATAATGTCCAATCTGACTGTGTAGATCATTTCCATCTACCGTATCGAGTAATTCCAATTTATTGCCTACATCAGGAGATATTATCTTTGTGTCTACATCAAAGCCCAGGTAACGAAAAGACATACCACTATCTGTAGCATCAACCCTAACCATATAAGTTACTCCTACACTTAGCTCCCCATTATCAACTCTTGTTTGGAATGTATCTTGACATTCTCCGCGAACATTCTCGATGGTCATATATTTTAAGTTAAAAAGTACTTTATATAATATTATTATATTAATAATTTATTATTTGTCAATAATTGTATTGTTGCAGAATCAAGCCCGTCTTCAATTTGCAATTGCAAATTCCTAGAGTGTGGGCATAAGGTAGGGAAAATATTTTTTGAAATATTGTAATTTTTCTCTCGGGGTGGCGCCAGCCACACCGAGTCAGTAGTGCCTTTTTGTTCAATTGTAGTGATCAGTCCAGAGTCTGATATCATATCTGTAGGACTCAATATCATCATCCCACTTCCAGAAGATACACCAGTTCTCTTCCATGGTTCTATGGTATCTTTCTGCCTTTCCATTATGCTGTGGTGTATAGGTAGGACTCTTATTGTGTTCTATATCTTGTTCTTCCAGCTACGCTGTAACTTGCCTTGAGAATTCTCTTCATTGGTCAGTGCGAATCGAGTGAATAGAAAATGCAATCTTGGAGATGGGTTCGGTGAGAACGTAAGTGTTGAGACTTCATTATGACTCTCAAAGATACCAGAATAGACGGTTCGACTCGCATCATTAGTGTCGGTGAATTAAGAAAATAGATCTTGCCATTTTTATACTACTTTGATCATTGCAATGGACACATTTTTATATACAAAATCTTATTTTTCACTATACTCTCGCCTATGTATATCCTCGCATTCGAAACATCTTGTGATGATACCTCTGTCGCGGTGATGTGTGATGACGAGTGCATATCACTCTCGACTCGCACTCAGCTCGAGCATAGTGCTACTGGTGGTGTAGTTCCTGAGGTAGCGGCCCGTAGCCATGCGAATGCGATATTCCCCTGTATCGATGATGCACTGCGTGATGCGGGGATCACTCTGGATCAGATCGATCTGATCGCCTGTACGGATCGTCCTGGTCTCGCTCCATCACTCCTCACGGGTCTCGTGGTCGCGGATACTCTCGCACTTTCTCTTGGTAAGCCGATACTGCGGATTGACCATATCGAGAGCCATATTTTTGCTAATTTGCTGGAACGAAACGAATCAGATATCATATTCCCAGCGATAGTCCTGACCGTCTCTGGGTGACATACTGAGCTCTACCAGTGGAACTCATTATTCGATCTCCAGATGATCGGACAGACCCATGATGATGCTGCAGGGGAGTGTTTCGACAAGGTATCCAAGATGCTCGGTATGGGATTCCCAGGGTGAAAGAAAATCGCTGATCTCGCAGAGAAATATACTGGTACATATGAAGGGATTTTTCCTCTCGTGTTACTCGACAAGGACTCTCTCGACTTCTCATTCTCTGGACTCAAGAGTGCGGTGAAGCGGTATATCGATACGCAGATCACGACTCCTGATTGACTCACTGATGCAAAAAAGATACAGATCGCCTATGAGTTCGAAGAAGTAGTGACGGATATATTATCCAAAAAACTCATGAGAGCAAGTGAACAAAAAAATGCTAAAATGATATTGCTTGCCTGAGGTGTGAGTGCCAACACCAAGCTCAAAAACAAAATCACAATACTCGCGGATATGGCTCATATCCCATTCCTCGCACCAGCTCGGATCATATACTCGATGGACAATGCGGCTATGGTGGGAATCCGGGCATACTATGAGTATAGAGCGATTTCTCAAAAACTACGAATTTCATCGTTATAAAAATTTAGGGTCTAGAGTAGTTGATTTCAACAGAAATCGCTTATACTACTCTCTATGAAGCTAAAAAATACACTTCGGAAAAACACCCGATTTTCAGAGGAAAAA
>JAYTJD010000137.1:0-1326 GCA_043731405.1 Candidatus Altimarinota bacterium | reverse complement strand
AGAGCTAGAGGTACAGTGAGATAGCGAGTATAGTTATTGATTTTCTTTTGTCCTTGTTCTCCTTCCTTTTTGAGAGCCTCAAGTGACGGAACTATAACTGTAAGAAGTTGAATGATGATGGTAGCATTGATATATGGTGCAAGTCCCATGAGTACGATCGAGAATTGCTCGAGTCCACCTCACATGATAGATCAGAAGAATGCAAGCTGAGTATTGGCTTTAAGCTGCTCTGTAAATGCATCAAGAAGAGCGATATTCACTCCTGGAACAGGAATAGTCGCGAGAAGCTTATAGACGACGATCATACCTACTGTAAAGAGGATCTTCTTACGGATATGCTCAGTTGCCCAGACTTTCTTGAGGTTCGTTATCATAGAAAAAATGTTAAATATTTTGCGAATTATAGAGAAAAATGAAGAGAAATCAAATGAAAAACCTTAAATTCTAATCTGAAACGCAACTTTTTCTCTTTCACCAAAACACTTGGTATGGAGTAGAATAGTTGAGTCTTTTTCTTGGTCTTGAGTTTATCTCTTTTTCAATCTTATTCAAATCATCTTGAGTAATATATGAGAAATCTGTTTTCTTTGGTAGATACTGTCTGATGAGTCAGTTGGTATTCTCATTGGTTCACCTCTCCCATGAATGGTACGGATGAGCGAAATAGATTTTAGCTCCTGTTTCAAATTCAATCATCTTGTGTTCTGCGAACTCTCTCCCATTGTCGAAGGTGAGAGTTTTTCTTTTGTTTTGTGGAAGATGTTTCCAGAGAGAGGATAGGGTGTTTGTGACCCCTTCTGCCTGCTTTCATCTTTCGAGCTGGTATATCTTGAGGTATCCACTCTTTCTATCTACGAGAGTAAGGATTGCACCACTTCTATCTTTTCAAATTACGGTATCTCACTCCCAATCTCATATTCTTTTTCTCTCATCAACAATTTCAGGTCGTTCATCAATCATTCGCCTGTCTTGTATCTGGTACTTGTCTGGATTCAAAAGATGTTCTTGTTTTCTATTCCTATACCTCTTTCACTTTCTTCTGAAGTATTTCTTTACGAGCTCAGGGTGAGTCATGTATATCCAAGTATAGATAGTATCTTTTGAAAGTTTTTCTTTTGCATGAGTATTTTCTTTTGAATTGACCCTTTCCTTGTTGCAGCAATTCAGTTTACATATTGCTCCTTCAATTTGCTTGCTTTGATCTTTCTTCCAAGATTCTCCAATCTGTTCGGGTGACCATCGTTTCTTCACCTTCGAGAGAATATATCTCTCGAGTTCCCCTCATAGTTCTATGCGAGTATGATGAGATGTGGCAATACTCTTTTT
>JAYTJD010000136.1:0-1326 GCA_043731405.1 Candidatus Altimarinota bacterium | reverse complement strand
TCCCGATGCAGGTCCAGGAGATTCTGCGTTCCGAGCACATTGACCTCAGTGAAAAGTCGCGGATTGCGGATCGAATTATCGACATGCGACTCAGCGGCGAAGTGGATGATATCTGTTGGCTGATATTTGGTATATACTGCTCGCAAAGCGTCTATATCTCGGATATCGACTTGTTCGAAATGATAGTTCGCCGCATTCCTCGCCTTGATATTTATTTTTTCGATATTACCAGCATAGGTGAGCATATCCACATTCACGAACGCTATCTGTGGGAATGCGAGGACATATTTCGAGAGAAAATTGGAGCCAATGAATCCAGCTCCTCCAGTGATTATGATAGTTTGCATATTAGTTTAGAAGAATTTTTTGAAGAGCATACGTACTACGATCCGCAGTGGTCAACCAAAGCGTTGTCACTTGCTGAGCGTATACTCGTCGTAGTGAATATTGACGGGAACCTCAGAGAAACTGAGATGGTGACTCGCGATCTGATCGATCAGCTCACTCGCATACTCCATTCCATCCATCGTGATCCTGATTTTTTGTAATACTGCGACTCTCATCATACGGTATCCGTTGTGAGCATCCGTGAGATGGATCCCTGAAACCAGAGAAGTGAATATACGACCTCAAGCCAGGATACATCTACGCAAAAATGGAACATTGGTATTGGTCTTCACGATGAACCGAGATCCGAGCACCACATCGAGTGACGCATCTGCATCAAATGCCTGGATGAACTTGTCCATATCTCATACATCATGCTGGCCATCAGCGTCAAATGTCACGAGATATTCCCAACTATTCTTGGTTCCATTTTGTCGGATATACTCAAGTCCTGTCTCGAGTGCCGCTCAGGCCCCACGGTTGGTGATATGATGGACGAAGTGGACTCTGTTTCCTTTTATCAGATCTTGCAAAAGTCCCTGCGTCCCATCAGTTGACCCATCGTCGACGACGAGAATCTGAGTATATCTTGCAGCAACAATCCCCTCGATCACGCCCAGGATACGAGTGGCTTCATTGTAGGCTCTGATGAGGAATACTATTTTATTTTTTTGCATTTTGTATGGCTATCTCGCGGATGAGTCTCGTGACCTCTTCTCGGGTATTCTCGACCTTGCGGAGGAGGAGGAGAACAAAATAAAACAAGAAAATAATACTCACATACACCAGGAGATCTGCTCCACGCTGGAGTCAGAAGAGCTGACCGAGGAGACTGAGTGATTCTGGGAACACTGTGAATACCAGAAGTCCCGATCCGACGCCGAGAAACACGAGAAAGTGGAGAGCATTGAACCGCTCACGTCTCGCGATATCGAGTGC
>JAYTJD010000135.1:0-1326 GCA_043731405.1 Candidatus Altimarinota bacterium | reverse complement strand
TGCAAAATATCCCAACAGGAGATGGATACGCGAGAGAGATCAAAGAGTGCTTTGTTCCTTCAACTGGCAATATTCTCCTTGTAGCGGATTATTCACAGGTGGAGATCCGTGTGCTCGCATTCCTCTCACAGGATCCGAGTCTGATCGATGCGTTCCAGAACGGTGAGGATATCCATATGCGGACGGCTCGGTTCCTATTCGGTGAAGACAAAGAGATCACGAGTCATATGAGGCGGATCGCCAAGAGTGTCAACTTCGGAGTGATATATGGGATCACGGGGTTTGGTCTCGCGAAGACACTCGACTGTAGTGTCACTGAGGCCCAAAAATATGTCGATGCGTTCTATCTTCGCTATCCGGGTGTTCGTTCCTACTATGATAGGCTACTAGAGGATGCTCGAACAAATGGATACGTCGAAACATATCACGGGCGTCGTCGCTATATCCCAGGGATCAATGACGCGAATCGAACCATGCGGAGTATTGCTGAACGTGAGGCCATGAATATGCCGATCCAGGGGACCGCAGCTGATATGATCAAGATCGCGATGGTCCAGCTGGATAGGCGGATCACAGCTGAGTGACTCAAATGAAAAATGATACTCCAAGTCCATGATGAGCTCGTGTTCGATATCCCCACTTCTGAGGAGGAAATATTCGAAAAAATGGTACGAGAAGTGATGGAAAATGTAGTGATCTCGAGAGATAACGAAAAACAGATCCCACCTATCATCGTCGATATCTCTACGGGTGTTAACTGGGCAGAGGCGAAGTAGTTATAGGGTGAATTTTTATCTGCCTTTTTCCTTGCGAAAAGCTATCAACTCTATATAATGCCTTTATGTTCTTCTTTCCACTTATCAACTTCGCATTTTTGATTATTCTCTACAAGATTCATCGTCGTATATTCTGGATTATGGCTCTCGTAGAAGCTCTCCTCTATGTTGGTGGTATTGGATGGATATATGGCACATTCGGATCGATGTATAACCAGACTCTCTATATGCTCGCACTCACAGGTGTTGGGTTTATTCTCGTTTTTATAGCATTCTTTGTGGCGATATTTGCCAATCACCATAGACAAGAGCCATAAAAAATATAGTAATAAAAGATAGTTAATAGTCAGCAACCATTACACTTCATGAATCGATTTCAGTCTCTCTTTTTCTCATCATATATAGCACCAGAAGAGTCGATACAGCATATTTTTCATAGACATTTTTTCGTGATAATCGAGGATATTATTCTCTGGGTATTTTTTGCACTCTTTGTACCAGGATTTCTCTACTATCTCAACTTCGCAGGCGTCCAGTCTATGATCGTGGC
>JAYTJD010000134.1:0-1335 GCA_043731405.1 Candidatus Altimarinota bacterium | reverse complement strand
GAGTTGGATACAAGATCGAAAATGGTAAAAAAGTTCGAATCGCTAAAAAATCAGGTACTGTAATCTAATCCTCCACTTACACTAACACCCTGCGTAGTCCCTATCCAAGGTGCCAAATAAGATAACCAATCCCACCCATGACTTTCAAAGAACAATTTAAAAATAAGATCCTTGTCGAACTCGCTAAAGAGCTCGGTATAGATAATCCTATGCAAGTTCCTCATATCGAGAAAATCGTTCTCAATATGGGTATCGGTACCTATGTTGCATCAGGAAACAAGGACTATTCAAGTCTCAAAAATGACTTTGCTCTCATAGCGGGTCAGCTCCCTCGTATCAACCACGCTCGCAAGGCGATCTCGAACTTCAAGCTCCGTGAAGGTATGCCTGTCGGTATGATGGTCACCCTTCGTGGACAGCGGATGTATGACTTCCTCGAGAAGCTTATCTCCATCGTTCTCCCTCGTGTTCGTGACTTTCGTGGTGTATCGGCTCGTTCATTTGACCAAGAAGGAAACTACCACTTCGGTATCAAAGAACATACGATCTTCCCAGAGGTTCCTCAACTCGACGTCGTGAAGTCTCACGGTATGCAAGTAACGATCAAGATGAAAACTACTTCAAAAGATCACTCAAAGGCACTCCTCGATAAACTCGGATTCCCATTCTCAAAATAAGTCATCCCTCTCCAGTCTCAACTACAATATAATCTCTTCCCTATGGCTCGAACAGCAATCGTACACAAGTGTCAAGAAGCTCAAAAAAAAGCGGAGCGTTCTCGATTACTCGGTAAGAAACCAGAATTCTCAACTCGACTCTACCACCGATGTTCTCATTGTGGTCGTGTTGGCGGATATATCGGAAGATACAATCTCTGCCGTATCTGTATACGAGAAAAAGCAAATGCCGGTGAGCTCATGGGAGTTCGCAAGTCAAGCTGGTAGTATACTGATCTCGTTTCATCGCTCATCATCGCCATTCTCTAGAGAGATCGCCATGATAGAAACACTCACAATCTAAAATCTAATTCTCCAATCCTATGACTCACGATCCAATAGCAGATCTCCTCACTCGTATCCGAAACGGATATATGGCTCGTCTCCACGAGGTAGCTGTTCCTTGCTCGAATCTCAAAGCTGAAATCCTTCGAATATTTAAAAAGAACGGATATATTGTAGACTTCGTCGTCTCTGAGGACAAACGATCATTCATCGTTGAGCTCCAAGATGTTCGCAAGTCTAAGTATATTCCTTCATTCCGAAGAATATCTACACCAGGTCAGCGTATCTATATCAAGTCAGGCGATATTCGCAAGTCTCGAAATGGAGTTGGTAT
>JAYTJD010000133.1:0-8867 GCA_043731405.1 Candidatus Altimarinota bacterium | reverse complement strand
CTATCCACTTCGCAAAAGCAGAGATCGGGACGACGGTGACCGAGACATTCGAGATCGAGGATACACATACGCCTGAGGAGCAGCAAGATGGGTGGCAGGCGATTCTCGACAACTTCAAGAAGTATGCAGAGTCGGTCTAGATAAAACTGGAAAGAATGAGATAAATCGATATACTCTTTCTAGAATTTTTAACTCTCCTCATCATGGAAAAATACTCTCACGGACCATTCGAAATATCTGGCTATCAAGTCACGATCGAGAATCCTGAAAATGAACGACAAGTTATCATGACTGCATGGCAAAAATGGTTCGAGAAAAACATGGCAGATCTCGTCATAGAACGAGAATATCCATCTCTCCATACTGTCTACTACAACTATCATGACGCGACAAATCTCTCGAAAAAATGATATGATATGCTCATCGGCTATATCACAAAAACAGGATCAATACAAAAAGATCCTCAGATTACAATGCTAACTATCCCTGCACAAGACTATCGCTATACAACCATCACAGATATCTCTCCTGAGGGTATATTTGGTAAATGGAAGGAGATCAACGCGACTCCAGCATCTCAACTCGCTCGGAACTATGGATATGATCTCGACATGTACAATGAGGCTGGTACAGATCTCACAATCGCAGTGAGTGTGAGTGAATAATTTTAATTATAATTTCTAACTTTTCTATCTATGGCTACTCGTCTCACTGTCTCTACCACTATCGCGGCTCCTCTTGCAACTGTCTGGGATGCTCTCTGGAATCCAGTCCACATCGTCCACTGGGGATTTGCTGATGAGGCAACATGGCACTGTCCATGGGCTCGGGGCGAAGAACCTAGGGTTGGAGGGATTTTTACTACTCGTATGGAAGCTCGTGATGGGAGTTTTGGTTTTAACCTCACGGCTCAGTATACAGCAGTCGATCCGATGCGGAGTATGAGCTATACACTCGGTGAGATGAAAGAGTACTTCCTCGATGCGGGTCGGGTCGTCGATGTCACACTGGAAGAAACTCCTGAGGGAGTACGTGTGACAGAAGTATTCGATGCTGAGGATATCCACTCAACTGAGCAACAGATCGCAGGATGGCAGATGATACTGGAGAATCTGAAGAAGCATGTAGAAAAAATATCGTAGTTCTCCTGTATTATGTCAGCAAAAGTAAATTTCTTAAATAGTATAAATCGAGTAGCTGAAACCGCATTTTTAATAAAGCCTATTTTAGAAAATTCTCTGAAAAAAAATGTTTTGACTGCTGAATGAAAGAAGACCTTTTGAAGTTGAAACTATGATAATTATTATGAAGTCTGGACCTGATGATTTAGTGATAAATTTTTTGATATGAGCATCATAGTGAAACTTGGAACAGAGATTGAGATGGGGTTGAAGTATTACTATATGGAAAAGGTTGGACATAAAAACTTAAGAGACCTCATGGGTGATACAAACCACACTAAATGAATATTCCAAAGACTTCTTCCTTGGTCTGGGGATAATGTAATGGATCTATACAAACGAAAACTTCAGACTGAGCTCATATCTGTCTCGAAATTTTCGAGTCTTCAAGAAATTATGCTGCTTAGACATTTATATGCACATAATTCATGACTTTTAGATGATAAATTCATACAAAATTATCATCGCCTAACAAGAGAAGATATTCTTACTTTACCAGAAATAAATTGAGTCTATCCTCAGGAAGATGTATATTTTTTTAAACCACTGAAGAAATTATCTAATTTTATTGAAGATAGTAGACACTTTATTAATGAACTTCCTTAGAAGAGGAAGTATTTTTTAATTCTTGTATTCCCCTCATTTTCGCATAAAATAAGAGAGTTTCATTTATTCTCTTATTTTTTTCTATGTCTGTTACTCTCCCATGGATGATGATCGTCATCATGACGGTTGCGTGTTTTGCTCTCGGTGCGGTATGGCACGGGCCACTTTTTGGCAAACTCTGGATGCGTATCCATCACGGCAAGGACAGCTTCAATGCTACCGAGATACAAGAATCCATGAAGGGTATGTGGAAACTCATGGTAGCGGAATTCATCGCTACTGGACTCATGGTTATGCATCTCGCTGTCCTTATCGAGATCATCCCATCATTCTCTGGTATGCACCTTGCATTCTTCGTATGGATAGGATTCGTCCTCCCGACGATGACATCGACGGTGATCTGGGGTGCAGATACAAAAAAATACATGGCAACCAAGATAGCCGTATCGAGTATCTGTCGTCTCATCGGCCTCCTCGCCGCTGGATATGTATTCTCTAATATGTAGTCCATATGGATCCTATCGACACCTATATCTCTGCCTCTCCTATCGAACACCAAGGAGCTCTCTCGAAACTGCGAGATATCCTCCGCGATATACTCGTGCATCTCGGATATGAGGAGTGTATCAGCTATGGGATGATCGGGTATGTCGTACCCTTCTCGCTCTATCCTCAGGGATATCATTGCAAGCCAGAGCTCCCTCTTCCCTTCGTCAATCTCGCGAGCAAGAAGGCATGAGTACATATCTATCATATGGGTATGTGAGCGAGTCCAGAACTGCTCGAGTGGTGGAAAAACGAATATGAGAGGCGTAATATCGGAAAACTCGATATGGGAGTTGGTTGTATCCGGTTCAAGAAAATAGAGAATATCCCGTACGATCTCATCGGAGAACTCATACAAAAAATACCTGCAATCGAGTGGATATCACTCTATGAGAAAACATATAGAAATAAAAAATAAGCATATATACGAAATCAATTAGTACCTTGTCGAATAACCAGTACACTTATAATGCCTCAACAAGTAAAGCCTCATGTGGAGGAATATATGATTACAGGCGAATCCGAGAATAGAAAATAGTGTACCATCAACAGAAAGAAGATATTCGCAAGTCAAAATAAATTTTTCTTTTGTTACATATAGGTTATACTCGTATAATATGTGGAAGTACTGGTATGTCCATTTTTAGTCTTTATCCCTATTCATTATGCTTACAAAAACATGAGTTGCTCTCGCAATCAGCTTAGTTTCTGGCTTTATAGCGATGACACCTTCTGCATCTGCGTGTTTCATTTTCTCTGGTGTCTCTTATGGCGGTTTGATTACATTTGATGGATGTGCTTTTTTTGTACCAGTCACATTTTTATCTACTGCTCCAGATGCTACAGTATGAGTAGCGTATACTGCGACAAATCTCCTCGCATCAGGTACTCCCGTCATAGTAACAGCCAATGGAGTACCAAATGGGATGTCCATATCTGCAAATGGCATCCTTTCGGGGACTCCCCTCTCTGCTGGAACTTATACCATGAATCTTTCATGAATAAACTTTGTTAATATGGTAGGAGATGGGGTGGTAACTATTGTTGTTAATAATCCAGCTCCAGATACAATAGCACCAGTCATCACGATGAATGGCACCAATATCTCTCTGATAGCCGGTACTGTCTACACTGATGCAGGTGCGACTTGTAAGGATAATAGAGATGTATCTTGTGTAGTCGTTACCACCAGTACAGTAAATACTGCTGTCGCAGGTACATATACAGTCACATATCAAGCGATAGATGCAGCAGGCAATACCGCTATTCCAGTAGTTCGTACTGTCACTGTGACTCCAGTTATCAAGGTCGACGAAAGTAACAAAATCATCACAGCAATATCTACTACGACGATCAATATCGGAACTCTCGTCATCCATATCACTCCAACAACCATCGTGAGGCTCAAGAATAACAGCCCCCTCAAGGTCGGTGATCTTATCGAATACAAGGGTACCAAGAATACTGATGGATCCGTGACAGCAACTTTCATCAGGATCCAGTAAGTCAAATCTTTCACAAAAAGTTCGCATAGCAATATGCGAACTTTTTGTTTAAAAAAAGTAGGAAAAAGGTATAATTGAGGAGCAGTGGGGGCTATTTTAGGGCAAATAGAAAAAATAGTGTGCTGTTTGCACACTATTTTTTGCTCTGTGAAGCCAAAAGAATAGGATAGAAGTGGTAGATAGTTTCTCTATCGTAACTCTTATTTCTTTTTCACCGTAATATGCCAAAAAAAATGTCCTAAGTGTTGATCTAACAATTCGAAAAAGAATGGTCGAAATCAGAGTAATTCTCAAAAACTCAAATGTCTGGATTACTGAACTTGCTTTGTTGCAAGGAAGAAACAGAATCAGACTAAAAATATAAAAACTGCCAATGTATTTGAAAACTATATTCGAGAAGGATATAGTTCTCGTCAGATTGCAGACCAGAAATGACTCATGGAATATAGAGTACGAGAGTATATCCAATCTCGTCTTGATCAGAACACTATTACCTGCATCAGTGAGATATATCCTGATGTACACCACATTATGATCGATGGATATTGGCTCCCGAAGGATAAGTACTGACCCAAAGATACTGCTCGTCTACTATGCATATGCCATCAAGAAGGTTATCTGGTTCAGTATACGAGATGGAGAGAAGAAAGAATATATGATGAATGATCTCAGATTCCTCAGGAATCATATGGGGTATACAGAAATTTGCTCATGTACAGCAGATGGATGAGTGAGTATATCTGCAGCATTCAAAGAAATATATCCAGAGGCTGTTTTACAACGATGCCTCGTACACATACAGAGACAAATAAAAAACTACATCTCAGATCATCCAAAGAGTAAGGCTGGAAGAGAATTAAAACGGATGATGACATACGCTACTCTTTCTGATCGATGTATCTTTGCGAAACTCTGGGAAGACTGGAAGACACAACATCAAGAGTACATAAACGAAAAAACCATCAGACCAAGTGGCTGATGGAGATATACACACACAAAACTCAAGAAGGCTATTGCACACATCAACAACGCTCTCCCTGATATGTTTCAATCCCATCATCTGAATAATCCAGATATTGCGAGATCAAGTAACCAATTAGAATGATATTTCTGAGTATTTGCTGACGAATGAATCAAGGAGCACAAGTGACTCAGTCCAAGAAGATTGGATTCATTTATAGCACTTTGGATTACTTTTAGGAACCAAAAGTAGCACACTATTTTTTCTATTTACCCAAATATTTCGGATAAAAATGAGACCAAAAAGCTTGAACATAGATATTATAAAAGTTGCAATATACCCCCATGGAGTCTGTAGATATAATCAGCCCGATTTGCGATATCTCTATCATGCGTGATCATCACGATCGTGTTGCCCGTCTCAGTATGGAGCGTATCGATGAGATCCATGATCCGAGTTGCGTTCCCCTCATCGAGATTACCCGTGGGTTCATCAGCGAGGAGATACTCGACATCCGCAACAAAAGCCCGAGCAATTGCCACTCGTTGTTGCTCTCCACCAGATAACTCCGTAGGATAGCGACTCTCTTTGCCGCTGAGTCAGACCTTCTCGAGGATCACCCTCGTCTCATAGCGACGTGGTGCATGTGATATATCGAGAACGAGATCGATATTCTCCTCAATAGTCAGATTGGGAATGAGTTCAAATGACTGGAATATGAATGCAATATGTTGTCCTCGATATCTGATCATCTCATCGATACTCAGTTGTACGATATCGGTATGTCCGAGCTCTATAGTACCACTATCAGGAGGGATGATCCCAGCGATGAGTGACAAGATCGATGATTTGCCAGCACCACTCGCTCCCATGAGTGATACGTAGCTCCCCGTCTCGACTTGCCAATCGAGATCCGTAAAAAGTACAACAGTTTCATTTTTTGAAGTATAGGATTTTGAGATGTTTTGGAGAGATATCATGGTGGATAAGAATTATAGATTTTGTGATGTATCAGGAAAAATAGCTAATAAAGATACGGCTAGAGGCTATAGAAGTATCAATCTCAAAACTATATATACTATCGGAACATGTACGACATAGATCAAGAGTGAATATCTCCCCATAGACGCAAGGGGTTGTATAAAGGTATACGATCCTGAGAATACACGAGCAAAATATCGTATTCTATGAAGCCAATCAGCAACTCCATATCCAATCAAATAATACCCGAACCATGGGAATATAGGATAGTAGTCAGCCGAGTAGTAGTCCATCGGTGTGAGTCCGATTGGTATGAGGAGATCTGTATCTACACTGATAGGATTGATATAGTAACCGACGAGCAGACACAATATACCGACGATCATATTCCAGGATCAGAGTCGTATAAAGGGGAGACCGAGCAGCGTCGCAACAGCAAAAAAATGAATAATCCCAAACGATATCCTCTGTTCGTAGAAGAATACATAGGTAACAAATGAGATGATCAGAGCGATAGTCGTGAGAATCATAAACCTCTTTTTTGTATTGGTGACTATCCGAGATAGCAGCCTATTCTGGACAGAGAGGTAAAATGAGATCCCAGAGACTATGATGAATGTGATGCCCACGACTCTGCCCAGTATATACCAGAATCGAGTGGAAAAGTGAAATATCTCTATAGCGAAAACCTCCTCGAGCATATAGTTCGCGTGGAACAATACCATCCCTATGATCGCGAGTCCACGGAGTATGTCGAGTGATTGATATCGCATACATTTGAGATTGGCTATTTTGTGATCAGTTTTTCTTTCTCGAGTACTCGAATTAGGTTTGACGCGATGAACGTATATCCCGCTTTGTTTGGGTGGATACGATCAGCTTGATTGAGATTCGATTGTAGGGCGACTCCCTCGAGCAAGAATGGTATATATACCATATCATATTCTTTGGCAAGTCTCGGAAAAAGGCTATCATACTCTGCTCGATAGTCTTTTCATAGATTATATGGTGCTACCATACCTGCGAAGAGGATTGGTATTTTTTGATTTTGGATTTTCTCGATGATTGCTCGGATATTGATCTCGATATCTGTGACTGATTTGCCCTGGAATGCATCATTTGCTCCGATACAGAGGATGATGAGATCAGGACTATCTCACTCCAGAACCCAATCCATACGAGAGAGGAGTCCAGCGGTCGTATCTCACGAGATACCAGCGTTCTCTACTCTATAGTGATATCAGAGTGTATCGAGTCTCCCCTGGAGCTGACTCGGATAGTTCTCTGACTCTGGCAGTCAGAGTCAGATCGTGAGGGAGTCACCGAGTGCGAGGATAGTTTTTGTTGTTTTCTCCGTTACAATAGACACATCGATAACTCTCTGAGAACAAGAGATGAGCAAAATCGAGATGAGGCCTATGAGGACTATTCGCATATCGATAGTATATCGATATTTTGCGAGTATTCAATCTGATGATTTCCGAGCATGATAGATATGACGATGACCGTGAAAATAGGTGATTTCTCTTGCATATTTACGGTAAAGTGATAATATACCGTGAATATCGCCTATTTTCTACTCATTTTCACGGTATGCCTATATCATCAGATATCATCTCATCTATCGCGGATCTCCACCGAGAGTACCTCGCACTCAAGAAGTGAAAAGAATCACTCATCACCATGATCGATGAGGCAGAGCTCCCAGAATGAGTCTACAACTCCAACGCGATCGAGAACTCAACTCTCACACTCGGTGAGACAGAGAAGATCCTCCTGGAGATGAAGACAAGTCGCAATATCCATGTCAGAGAAGTCTATGAGGCTCGCAATCTCTCCACAGTGATGAGCTACATGCGAGATAAAGCCAAATACGGAGAACTCGGGAGTGAGCTCATATTGTTCCTCCATCAGATGCTCCTCTCGGGGATCAACGATGAGTTCGCAGGACGATGGCGGGCAAAGTGAGAATATGTCCGTGTCGGGACACATATCGCTCCACACCCCGAACAAGTCGAGATGCTCATCGATGGGATACTCCACGACTATGCGAGCGAGGACGGTCACTATCCACTAGAAAAAGTGAGTCAATTCCATCTTGCATTCGAGAATATCCATCCGTTCTGTGATGGTAATGGTCGGATCGGACGAGTTCTGATGAACTTCCAGTTGCTCTCTCTCGGCTTCCCGATGGTGATACTCCGGTTCCGTGATCGCCCTCGCTACTATGAGGCATTCCGCGAATACGATGATAAGCAGAAAACTGCAATCCTCGACGAACTCCTCTATCTCTCCGTCATGGAGTCACTGCACAAGCGACTCGCCTATCTCAAGTGACTCCAGATCATATTGCTCGCAGACTATGCGAGACAGATCTGAGCAACTGGATCATCAGTATCCAACAAGGCAAAACGGCAGACGATATCAGCCTTTCGAGAAAAGGGAGTGTGGAAAATAGGGGTGGAGAAATAGGATTGAGAGCAAGCTGAGCCCTGAACCAAAAGGAGCAGGATAGATGATTATGGTAGTAGCTTGTAGTCGTCTTCCAGCTGATGGCGGATCGCCAAAATCTCTACTAAATCGGTATCTTGGTCATAATCATACAAAGCGATATAGCCACTTTTTCCAAACTCAATAATGTATTCCCTGAGTCCATGTTCGATGATACGCCAAAGGGTCGGATTTTTGGCAAGTGAATCCAGTGATTCATCAATCGCCTTCATTGCCCTTTGAGCAACGGCAATATCCTTTTCACTGAGAAAAATATAGAGTCTACCCAGATCATATTGTGCTTGCCCAGAGTAATTTAGATGTGACATACTGGCATAGGCGTTTTAGGATTTTTTTGTATCGCATTCACCCATGCACTGAATTCATCTTGAGTCACATGGAGTCCAGTTTTTTGGAGATGCTCTCTTGAGAGCAATGCAGCCTGCACAAATAATTGCTCAGATTCGGCTCTCTCCAAATATGTTTGGATCGCTTCTTTCATGATGAAATGAGGTGTGCGATTCCTCAGGGTTGCTATCGTTTTGATCCCGTCACGCTCTCTTGCTGAGAGCTTGACAGTCGCATTTTTAGCCTGTA
>JAYTJD010000132.1:0-3533 GCA_043731405.1 Candidatus Altimarinota bacterium | reverse complement strand
AGTGTGAGAACTCACCAACTACATGAATCATGTTGTTGCTCTCATATGAGTGTGCCCTAGCTGCCCTCGAGATGCCACATGATCATCTCCCCATTTAGATCCTCGTTCTACCAAGAATCGAGGATTTTTTAGTTGTGATGGTATCCGCTTCACTTGATGATCTCGAGTCCTCGATATATCTGCTCTATGAGCACGAGATAGGCGAGTCCATGGGGCATCACGAGGACTGAGAGCTGGAGGAGCCGTAGAGGGCCTGTAGCCCTCAATATATCGACCTCAACACCATAGCTCCCACCGATGATGAATATGAGATTCTCACTCACATTTCGCCCTTTTCTCAGTATTTCAGCGAATGCCATCGTATCCATACTTTCGCCTCGCTCATCACAGAGGATGACCGTTCACTTGAGTTTTGCTACTTTATCGATCAACTTCTTTGTCTCCTCACGCTTGATATAGCTGATTTCTGTGTGTTTCACGGGCCTGATAGTGTGGATTTCTATATTTTTCGCAAGTCGCTTTTGATACTCGCCAACCGCTTCAGAGAAGTGTTTCTCACCATCTGAGATGTGGATTATGTGGATCATATGCACGATTGTACGAAAAAATTTTGACAAGACAACCATTTTTTATACAATACCGCACACGCCACCTTAGCTCAGTTGGTAGAGCATCGGTTTTGTAAACCGGCGGTCATCAGTTCAAGTCTGATAGGTGGCTCCAGATTCTGGGTCGGTTCCAGAGTGGTCAAATGGGGAGGACTGTAAATCCTTTGGCTTCGCCTTCGTAGGTTCGATCCCTACCCGGCCCACCATTATTGGTTTCGTATTTTGCCATCAAAAAATACAAAGAGGCATTCGTATCTTGTTATTGCTGGATTCCCGCATTCGCGAGAATGACAGAAACATGAGCGATCGCAACCAACTCTAACCATTCATATCTATGAAATCAGCAATCCATCCAAATTATAAACAAGTACCAGTAACCTGCTCATGTGGAAACACATACTCAGTCGGTAGTGCTACCAAGGAACAAGAGATCCGAGTAGAAACCTGTTCAAAGTGTCACCCATTCTACACAGGGAAGAAGACTCTTCTCAAGACCAGCTCGATGGACAAGTTCTACGCTCGTGCCAAAAAAACTGAAGTTATCGCAAAATAATCATCTCTCAAAAAACTCCCGAATTTTCGGGAGTTTTTTTTATTTGTTCGTACTCTGTGCATTGTTTGCCTTCTGATAGAGTTGTGAGGAGAGATTCATATAGCTGGATAGAGATTTGCGTAGCTGGATATAGTCATCATAGATGAACGTCAGGAGTATATGGGCCCCATACGTCTGGTCCATCTCGACAAATGCTCGGATCGCCTTGGGCAGTGTTGTATCAGCTCGGATGATCTCACGAGAAAGGTCTGATTGATATCGAAATGAGGCATTGTTCCATTCACTCGTAGTGGTCGCAATCTGTGTTCAGCTTCATTGACCGATTCATGTTTCGATATTTTGCACACGTGATACATCCTCGATATTGGAGTCCAGATAGCTGAGATAGTGACGATAGCCACAATATTGGTAACTCGTACTATTGGTGAGTGATATGATTATCTCTCATTTTGGTTGTGATGCTGTGGCTTTGGATGGATTACACTTGAGTGTATTGAATACATTCAAAAGCTTGTTAGTGTCTCTTGTGATTTTTTCTTGTATCTCGGAGTTCTTTGGTTTGAGCTTCTCAGCTATCAGCTTGGTCAGACTCTGCATCGTATTTATACGAGACGACACTACAGCACAAGAGAAGAGCGTATTCATGCGGGTACGATAGCCTATGCGAGCGATCTCCAGAGCCTTGAATCCACCATACTCACCGATCCTGACTGGATCGAGATCTCGCTTGAGCCGTAGCTTCTCATCGTCACTCACCCCGAATCATCCCGCCCTCCAGTTACTGAGTGTACTATTGATCGCATTCGTCGAGAGTTCACTATAGTCGATTTTTGGAACGAGTGATTTTGCAGTAGCCCAGGTCCTCTTGTCGCTATCACAGTACTGCGTTGCCTCGGTTTTGTACGTCTCATAGGTCTGTGGGGCCGCACTCACGATGCCATGCCCACCCAGGACGAGTGTGACAAAAATAAACAGGAATGAAAGAAAACGAATTTGCATAGTATTTTTATCCTTGAGAACCGATACGATAGATGATCTCCTTCTCGACGAATTCTCGCTCTCGACCGTACTTGAGTCGTGAGAGCTCTCGCAGAGCGTTTCCAGTGACAGGGTCTCACTTCTCGAGCCATGGAAGTGGGACATTGAGTGAGAAGCCAGGAGTCGGTTGACCATCGACGGAGAGCTTGATTGCCGCCTTGAACTTGTCCATATTCACAAAATCCTGATCCGAATAGACTGGAGCAAATTGTTTGCCCATCATCTCCGCATCCTCGGGTCCGATCTTGTACGTCATCATTGTCCCGACGTTACCGAATATGGCATCTTTGAGATTGAGATTGGACTTTGTCAGGGCATCAGACTTTTGCAGTTGGCCGAGATACTGATGAGCGATCACGAGTCCGAGTCGGTACTTGCGGGCTTCACTCAGGATAGATTCGATCGAGTCTGTGACGTAGTTCTGGAACTCATCGATATAGAGGAAGAAATCTCGACGATCCGCCGTTGCCATTTGCTGTCGTTTCATAGCGGCGATCTGGATCTTGGATACGAGGATGAGACCGAGCAGATTGGAGTTGAGATCCCCGAGGACTCCCTTGGACAAGCTCGCGAATAGGATCTTCTCATTGTTCATGATATCCGCGATATCGAACGCACTCTTGGTCTGCCCAACGATATTTCTCATCAGGGTATTGGTGATAAATTGCCCGAACTTCGCAGCAAAATATGGGATGATCTCTCCCTTCTCACGGTCTCCCATTTTCGCATAGGTATGATCCCACCAGGTGCGTACGATCGGATTTTTGAGCGTCGTTCTCCGCTCTCGCTGGAAGTTGTCATCAGTGAATAGTCGGATCAGGTCCGTGATGGCACCACCCGTCGGGCAATCCATGAGAGTGAGACATCCATTGCGAAAATAATCCTGGATACGAGGACCAAATATCTCTCCACCAAACAACTTGATCATGATATTGGTCGCATCAGCGACGACCATCTGTTTCTCATCCTCACTGTTGGCCTCGAGGAGATTGAGCCCCATTGGCCTCGAGAGATCCCCCGGGTCGAAGTAGACGAGATCATCGGCTCGCTCTTTTGGAATAAAAGGAAGGAGATCCTTCGCGAGGTCACCATGCGGATCGAGTACGGCGATGCCTCGCTTGTTCCTGAGGTCTTGTCGTGCCATGATCTGGAGAATCGATGACTTACCAGTACCGGTCTGGCCGATTACGTAGAAGTGACGAAATCGGTCTTCATTTTTAACAAAAATCGGCTTCGACTCCCCACGAAATACATTTTCCCCGATATAGAGTCCCTCCTTCGGAGTATTGACTGGAGCCTTGACGACCTTGAATCGCTGCCAACGGATCTCTGGC
>JAYTJD010000131.1:0-3545 GCA_043731405.1 Candidatus Altimarinota bacterium | reverse complement strand
TTTTCCTCTGAAAATCGGGTGTTTTTCCGAAGTGTATTTTTTAGCTTCATAGAGAGTAGTATAAGCGATTTCTGTTGAAATCAACTACTCTAGACCCTTGTTATTCCTATAATGTGACTTGTATTTGATAGTGATGGAGAAACCTGTGGATTTTTATTGCCAAAATGTAAACCCCAATCAGCACAGATTTTTTATATCTTTTTAATTTGTACAGGTTTTTTATGGTGACTTGTGGAAATAATTCAGTACTTAAGATGATCATTAGATGAAGAATCTATTACTGATAGTAAGGCTTGGTCAACATGATCTGTTGGACTTCTTACGATGATAGATGATTTTTCTAAATGAGAGAATTTTTGAGATTCTTTAGAATGAAAGATTAAGTTATACTGACTTACTATCTTTTTCTTCATAGCATGGTGATTTCTTACATATTGTTTCTATGTGATTCAGCCTAATAATATCACACAAGTAATAGTTGGTGGATTAATATTTACATGGATAATATGACTGTATCCATTAGTACAATGTATAATGTACTTTAATGAGAAACTCCAAAATTGGATTGATGAAGAATAGTTACTTTCTATACTTCCTCCCTCGTAGTTCTTCTGGAAAATGCTCTTGCTCACTTTTCTTCTCTTCCAGATTATGGGCATATTCGTATCCGGATCCATACCCAGCTTCTTTCATGAGTGCTGTCGGTGCGTTGCGGAGGTGGAGGGGAACTCAGAGATTGCCATATTCGTGGATGTCGGAGTGCATCTGATGCATCGCTTTATAGATCGAGTTATCTTTTGGAGCGTTTGCGAGATAGTATGCAGCGTTCAATATCGGGAGCTCGCACTCGGGCATACCCATCTTCTCACAGATCTCGTAGACGGTATTGGTCAGTATGATTGCTTGTGGATCATAGATGTCTTCAGAGGCAAAGTTCATCATACGTCGTACGATATACCTTGGATCCTCACCACTTGCGAGCATCCGACCGATCCAATATATTGCAGCATCTCCATCAGAGTCTCGGAGTGACTTGTGCATGGCTGATATCAGATTGTAGTGCTCCTCACCATCCTGATCATAATTTAGAGATTTACTTCCAGCTTCAAGAATATTTTCTCTCGTTAGGGTTCATTCTCATTGTAATATGCAAGCTGTTTCGAGGAGATTGAGCGTATTGCGGAGATCACCATTGCCGAGTTTGGCAATGAGATCTAGTATAGTTTTTGAGAACTCAATTTTTGGATACCTCTCGTGGATTCGACTCATATTTTTATCGATGAATTCGACTACTTCTGTCGGTGTGATTGGTTCCAGGATATAGGTGCGGCATCGAGAGAGGAGGGCATTGATCACGGTGAAGCTCGGATTCTCGGTGGTGGCTCCGATGAGAGTGATGATCCCTTTCTCTACCCATGGGAGGAGGACATCTTGTTGTGACTTCGACCACCTATGTATCTCATCGAGAAATAGTATCGTTTGTCTCCCATCCTCGTAGTTCTTCTGGGCTCGGGCTATGATTTTCACGACATCTTCCTTCTTCGAGAGGACACCAGACAGATGAAAAAACTCAGCATCTAGCGAGTTCGCGATGACACGAGCGAGCGAGGTCTTACCACATCCTGGAGGTCACCAGAAGAGGATCGATGGGAGTCTGCCTGCCTCGATGAACTTGCGGATTGCTCTTCATTCGCCGATGAGATGTGACTGTCCTACGAGATCGTCGAGTTGTTCAGGCCTGAGGAGTGATGCGAGAGGCGTGATGGATGATGAGAATATGGATTGCATAGGATGATTGTAGGAATTTTTGGACAAAAGAAAAGCATCATTCTTACGAATAAAGCTCTTAATTTTTTACTGGTGCCCAGGAGGAGACTTGAACTCCTACACCTCGCGGCAACGGCTTCTAAGGCCGTCATGTCTACCATTCCATCACCTGGGCAAATATGTCTGGATCTATCAACTTTTCATCTTGAAATTACTGAATTGGTGCTCGAGATGGGATTTGAACCCACACACCCATAGGGCATACGCATCTGAAACGTACGTGTCTACCATTCCACCACCCGAGCATTTTTCAACGAACTTTCACGTGTTGTACGTGCACCCCTCTCGAATGTCGCACCGTTTCACGGATGCTCGTTCTCGGGAGTATGGCTCACTGTCACAGATACCGACAGTTCACACATCTACCATTCCACCACCCGAGCAAGTAGAGAGAGTATAGAAAAAAGAGAACAGAAAGCAAACAAAAACTCTTCAACGGAGAAGAGTTTTTTAGATGATGTGGTAATACTATCCCAGAAATCATATTTTTACATTTGTGGTATCCTCTCAATATAAATTAGCTCACTTCGTTCATGGTCGAAATATAAGATATAGAATTAAAATTATTGATCCATAATATATAGTTGTTCCTATGGGAAGAAGAATATTCATGTAACTAACTACTTTTGTCATTTTTAGTATAAATACTACTAATGTTAGTATGTATCCCCCAATAAATAATCAATTTTCGATATTACCCGAACTTCAAAAATCGTGGCACCTTTTTTTGATGAGTGTCGGAATAAATAAAAGTGACAAAGAAGAAATAAGCGTTGGTATAATTATTACCAATAGTAAAGTAAATGAGGAAATATTTCCTCATAAGGAGGACATTCCCATAAGAATTAAATAGATTCATGTAACTATGAAATTCGTTCATGATGGACTTATCATTTGGGCAATTAGGCCGAAAGTTAGTATAAGTGCGATTATAAGAATAAGAGACGGTGCTCGTAAGCGAGTAAGAAATTGTCTCCCTCCTATGCGACTTTCTTTATCCATAGAAAAATATTTTTCCTTCAAAGAATATACAATCTGTTGAGCATTTTCCATAAAATAAAAATGGGTAATAAGTAAATCTACAGAGCCATTATAGCGATTGTTTTTTTTTTTTGCAAATCTTTTTTCTGCTAGAAAACTCGTTTTGACATTCGCCCTCTTTTCCATATTATGTTCGCGAAATTTGGGAGTTTTTGGTGGTTTCCACTGTTAACTTTTATCTTTTATCTTTTAACTTATTTTCTATGGCAATTTCCAAGGATCTCAAAAATATCCGAAACTTCGGTATCTGTGCTCATATCGATGCTGGTAAGACTACCACTTCTGAACGAGTACTATTCTATACGGGCATCAACCACAAGATCGGTGAGGTACATGATGGTGGTGCGACGATGGACTGGATGGAGCAGGAGAAGGAGCGAGGTATCACCATCACTTCTGCGGCGACTACCACCACATGGAAGGGAGTACAACTCAACCTGATCGATACTCCAGGTCACGTGGACTTCACGATCGAGGTAGAGCGATCTATGCGTGTTCTCGACGGAGCGGTTGCAGTATTCGACGCCTCTCAGGGTGTCGAGCCTCAGTCAGAGACGGTATGGAAACAAGCATACAAGTACGGAGTGCCTCGTATCGCATTCGCGAACAAGATGGACAAGACGGGTGGTGATTTCATGATGACATACGAGTCTATCATCAAGCGTCTCGCTGGAAAC
>JAYTJD010000130.1:0-1402 GCA_043731405.1 Candidatus Altimarinota bacterium | reverse complement strand
TCGATCCCGTATATCACTCGATCCCGACGATACAGTTGTGAATCCCGGAGTAGCAGACATCGATCATCTGGTAGTAGTCGCGAGTGGGAGCATCGAGGGTATATTTCGCGAGCTCCGTGAGCCGATCCGGACGAGCATCATCGGCAAAAAGAGACTGGAATAATTCCTTGTATTCGTCTTCTTTGAGCTCAGATATAGGGACTTGGGCATAGTTCGTGTAGGCGTCTCGCCAGTTGCGACTCTGGTAGTAGGCATGAGCGATCTTGCGACGGATGACGATATCATCTGGAAGTTGTTCGAGGGCTGCACTATAGTATGCGATCGCTTTTTCTGGATTATTTTTGAGCGTCATATAGTCTCACTTGCGGATCGTACGCAGCTCTGTCTTGCGATCGATAGCGAGCTTGACTCGATCAGTATCAGTGATCCCAGTAGCATATTGTGAGACTGACGGAGTCGATCCTGATCCACTCGGAGTATTGACGATATTCTCCATACAAGATGAGAGAAAAAAGGTCGCGAAAATGAGAACACATATAGAACGAATCATGGGTCATATGATAGTGAAAAAGGGGCAAAAACAAAATCGAAATATGACAAAGTATTTTTTGATTTTCTATCACAGTTCTATATACTCAGGATCTCATCTTTTGGCTCTCATTCCTGAGTTCCGAGTGTTCAATTCTAACTCCTAACTGCTAACTACTCATTTCATATGTACTTACTCTCTGACTATCACTACACATTGCCCGCAGATCTCATAGCCCAAGAGGCGATCCATCCGCACCACGATGCCCGTATGATGGTGATCGATCGTAACTCTGGTGAACTGCAAGTGGAGACAACATTCTGGAATATCGATCAGCACCTGGGAGACGATCGGGTGATATTTTTCAATGATTCACGAGTCGTCAGGTCTCGCGTCGTCCTCTCGGATATACCCTATACAAAATGAGATGGGACGAGTTGAGTCCTCACAGAAGGTGAGATCTTCTACCTCTCGACAACGAGTGATAATGAGTTCGAGGCACTCGTGAGACCTGGGAATCGGTTCAAGATTGGAACAGTTTTCACGATTGGGATATATAAGATCGAGGTGATGGACATGACAGAAAGTGGTAGAACACTCCGGATCGAGTGATGAGAGATTACTTCATTTTTGGCTACCTATGGAGCCCTCCCGCTCCCCCCCTATATCGAGTACAGTGCTGAGAAAGAAGCAGATTATCAGACGAGTTTTGCACGCACCGATGGATCCGTCGCCGCACCGACCGCATCACTCCACTTCACGACTGAGCTGATGGAGCGGATCAAAACCCCAAAAGAATACCTCACACTCCACGTGGGACTCGGGACGTTCAAGGGAATAGCGA
The DNA here is from genome assembly GCA_043731405.1 of Candidatus Altimarinota bacterium. Lineage (GTDB taxonomy): Bacteria > Patescibacteriota > Gracilibacteria > BD1-5 > UBA2023 > JABFSX01. Next base: position 29 of record JAYTJD010000130.1, on the reverse strand, counting down.
CTCCCGATATCCGCGACTACGATATCCAC
>JAYTJD010000129.1:0-3627 GCA_043731405.1 Candidatus Altimarinota bacterium | reverse complement strand
TACTCCAAATATCGGAGCATCCTCTCCGTGACAGAGCTCGCAGGACTCGTGCATATGCCGACGATCTATGTCAGAACTCCAGGGGTCAACTGGGTCACTACTCGCCGGTTCGAGCCACCCCACAACCTGCCTCATACCTGAGCCCCCAATACGCCTATCGGACTATCGAATTTTCGTGGTTCTACGGAGGAATTCGGCATACAGCCAGTCGATCGAGCTCGTCATACCTATATCATCGGAAAAACCGGTATGGGCAAGTCCACACTTCTGGAAAATATGCTCTATTCTGATATCATGTCGGGTCGTGGTATTGCCCTCATCGATCCACATGGAGACCTCGCCGATACGATCCTCGCCAATATCCCGAAGTCCCGAACCAATGATATTGTACTCTTTGATCCATCTGATACGGAGTATCCGATCGCGTTCAACATGCTCGACAATCCCAATCCTGAGTTGCGTCCGATCGTCGCCTCTGGTCTCGTTTCTATTTTCAAAAAGATGTTCGCTGAGAGCTGGGGGCCCAGACTCGAGTATATCCTCCGCAATACGATCCTCACACTCCTCCTCATTCCAGACACTACCCTCATCTCGATCCCACTGATGCTGACCCATGAGTCGTATCGCCGCAAGGTCGTGTCCAAGATCACCGATCCGATCCTGATACAATTCTGGACAAACGAGTTCGAGAAGATGGCACCAGCACAGATGAGTGAGGCAATCAATCCGATTCTCAACAAGGTTGGACAATTCCTCTCATCACCGATCCTCCGTAATATCCTCGGACAACCAAAAAATCCATTCTCACTCCGATGGATCATGGACAATGGGAAGATATTCATCGTGAATCTCTCAAAGGGGAAGATCTGAGAAGATGCATCAGCACTCCTCGGTGCGATGATGGTGACCAAGTTCCAGATCGAGGCAATGACGCGAGCCGATATTCCTGAGGCTGATCGTAGGGATTTCTGACTCTATGTTGATGAGTTCCAGAACTTCGCTACAGATTCATTCGCTACGATCCTCTCTGAGGCCCGCAAATATCGTCTCTCCCTCACGATGGCGAACCAGTATATCGCTCAGATGCCCGAGACGGTGCAGGGAGCCGTATTCGGCAATGTGGGATCACTCATCTCGTTCCAGGTCGGGCATGATGATGCGATGAAGTTCGCAGAGGTATTCGGCGGAGAGGATGTCATCACGCCACACGATCTGACCAATCTACGCAAATACGATATCTATACCAAGCTCCTCATCGATGGCATGCCATCACCCGTGTTCTCCGCAACGACCTACGCTCCACTCCATGAGCGGATCGATACTCCGCCACAACAGTCTCGTGATGTCCTCTTGAAGGTCTCTCGTGAGAAGTATACTAAGAAGCGAGACTATGTAGAGAAAAAAATATTCGAATATGCAGCCAAGATCTCTGACGATGAGAAAAAATATCGTAAAGAGAAGGAGGAATATAAAGAGGGTTTGAAAATCAAGAAAGAGACTGAAAGAAAACAGAACTCTCTCGGAGAGAGTGTGGAGTCACAGACTCCTAATGTTGCGAAGATGAAGACGGATAAGGAGGTGGAGAGGAAAAAACAGAATGCAGAAAAAATCCCAACTTAGTTGGGATTTTTTAATAACTCGCTACGAGATCCATTTTCATGCTCCCATTGTAGAGACCTGCTGCCTGCTCAGTACTGATCTTACTCCCGTATTTGATTCTGTAGGTATAGGTATTTTTGAGTCCATTGGTATTGATACTCGCTGCCTGATTCGCGAGTGTACCTGTTGTACCCGTCGATATGATTGTCCCGAGGAATGCTGATCCATTCCACTGATCATATCCCCATCCGAGTGTGCCATTCCAATAGTTGATAGTTTCAACTCACTTGGTGAGAGTATTCGTAGCCAACATACTCAGGTTGAATGCAGCACCTACCGTCCGTACTGTGACGACCATCTCCCCAGTGCCGAATATCTGCGGACCAGGCGAGAGCGTACCAATATCATACGTATCAGCTGAGATGCTCCAGTCGATTGCATCGATATAGTATACCACACTCTGTGTCTGTATATTGCCAGCAATATCTGCTACCAATATATCGAATCGGTATTTACCAAAGGGGAGTCCACTAACAGTGAGGTTGCCTGTTGATGTCGTGGCAACTCCCGAGAGGGTCATATAGGTCGGTGCGAGATTGCTCACTCCCCAGGCACTCACTCCATCCCAGGCATAGATCCGCCCAGTGAATGATGCTGTATTGATAGTGGAACCCGTATCACTGTATGTGATGGTGAGAGGGAAGTTGCCGATTGGGAGGAGGGCCCCAGAGGTGATAGAGATCGATGTGATCACAGGTGCGATAGTGTCACCAGCTCATTGCCCGAATGTGATATACTGCATATCAGCGATATTCGCTATGAATTCCCAATTTGCTCCAACGAGTGTACCCGTATAGATACTAGAGCCTGTTGCGAATACGCTATTATTATCAACGAACATATAGAGAGGACTGATAGTTCCTACGGGTAACGCAGATACTGGGTATGAGACCTTCACATTACCGATATCGATATTCTTCTCCTGGAATTGCCACTCACGAGCGACATGCTGATATCCAGGTGGAGAATCCAATACAGAGAAACTATTTGTTGTAGCTCCATCGTTGGCCCAGATGAGTGACTGATAGTTGGTACCGATAGCACCGACCGTATTCACGATGATATCCCCAGTATTATTGATGGATTGTGACTTCACTTGTGAGAGCGAGGAGATATCATCACGAGCGATACCCGCGATATCATTTTTGAATAAGCCCACAATAGCACTATTCCAGGCCACATTGCCGTTCGAGAGAGTATAGTTCTGAGCTGTTGTCTGATCGAGCGTGATACCATACTTGATGGCAAGGTATGACTCGACCTTGTTGCGTGGGACTCACGTGAGCTCGGTCGGATAGATGATAATCTCCCCCACATTCGCGAGTGTGGAATTCACTGCAACACTGCGTCCGATCCCGATACTTGCTCCGACAAAAGCGGTTGCGACTGCAGCATTCGTGAGAGTCTGGAGTCCATCGGTACGATTGGTCGCGGATCCTCCTGCAGCACGAGAGGTGCTCGTGATATCTGCAGTGCCAGCTCATCTGAGATTCGCCCCATTGTAGATGACCGTTCCAGCATATCGAGCTAGGCGATCTATGGTCGGTGATGTACTCCAGTCAAGAGCATTGGCTACTGCGGTCTGCGGTCCGATGAGGAACGATCCTCCTCCTGCGATTCGAGTTGCTGTGAATACTGAGGCTGCGGCTGTCGTCACGCTGAGATTGCTATTGGTATTGAGAGCTGCATTGTTAAAGTACATACTCGGATTGTAGTTGATGAGATTGGTATTATCATAGGTGACCGTCCCGAGTCCGGTGACCGCATTGGCAGCTATGATCGATCCACTATTGTTCCAGGTCGTGATTGTACAGCCATTGGTACTACAGTTTTTGTTTCCATTTGCCTTGAGCCAGAGTGTCGCTCCCGTCATACCACCTGGGGCAAATGTGAGGGTCGCAGCGACTACTGCATTGGATGCAAAGGCGGTATTGTTGGTCGTATTGGAATCTCCAGGATTCGAGAGTG
>JAYTJD010000128.1:0-1410 GCA_043731405.1 Candidatus Altimarinota bacterium | reverse complement strand
CTGATCCCATCAAGAATAGTGTGGATTACTAGATGATATGTGTAGATTTTGTGACAAGATAATAAGAAATCCTCCCAAATTAACTGCAACACTTATGGTATAGTAGAATAACATTCTATTCTTTTATCCCCCATTAGTCTATGTGACACAAATACTCTCAACTCTCCATCTCAGAACGAGATGAACTGGAATTCTTTCTTTCAGAGAGAAAACACTCTCTTCGTACCATTGCCAAGATGATGCATCGGAATGTATCTACCATCTCTCGTGAGATCAAGAACAACCGGAATGCATTCACTCTGAAATACACCAGAAAAACAGCAAAACAAAAAGCCTATGTCCGTAAAAAGTATTGCAAATATCAAAAAAGAAAGATACTGGAAAATATGAAACTCAGACAATTCATCGAAAAGCATCTCAGACTCGATTGGTCTCCTGAGGAAGTAGCAGGAAGAATAGCAGAAGAATTTTCTCTCTTTCGTCTCGATGCCAAGTGTTCCAAAAATACCATATACAAGTACCTCCACTCAGTCCAATGACAACTCATTGCCTATGATCTCAATCTTCACAAGATCAAAAAACGAGGAAAGAAGAAAAAAGAATGATTGGAGTCTGGAGAAATACTTTCTCATTGGGATAAGAGAATATTCATCGATGATCGCCCTATAGCCACCAATGAGAGACTGCTCTTTGGTGATTGGGAATGAGACTTCATCGTCTCCCCAAAAGATCCAAAAACAGGAAAACAATACCAATGATCCTTACTCGTACTTCATGAGAGAAAGAGCCGATTCGTACTTATCCGTAAGCTCACAACACGAAACATAGAAGATGTTCATGCAGTCATCAAAAGAATGCTGCAGCCTATACAAAATCTGAATTCTCTTACACTGGATAACGATATAGCATTCAAACGACACTGAGAGCTCTCTGAGCTTATCTGAGTACCCATATATTTCTGTCATCCGTATCATTCATGGGAGAAGTGATGAGTGGAGTTCTCGAACAGACTCATCAGAGAATATTTTCCCAAATGAACCAATCTCGCAGAAATAGATGAAGATGATATTCTCGATGTTGAGGTACTCCTCAATAACAGACCCAGAAAAATACTCGGATACAAAACTCCACTGGAAGTCATGAAAGAAAATAACTCATTCTTCCATACTTTCGATACATATCCTTGCACTACTAGACCAATTTAGTATACTCTCAAATAACTACTATACACGAGCGGGGTACAAAAAACCCTCAAGTGTTGCACTTGAGGGTGGCGGATTGCAGATTTTATAAAAAAGAACTTATAATCAGTTCCCTCATAAAAGCAAGTATTTTGTATGAATTTTGTGTGAGTATTATTTTCTCATATATTCTTCTCATCGTATCGTGATCTGTCGTCCTCGTGGCGTC
>JAYTJD010000127.1:0-9190 GCA_043731405.1 Candidatus Altimarinota bacterium | reverse complement strand
AATATTATCGTAGCTCCTGAATTCGGGAGTATCCTCATTGATACACATGGTGGATCGAGTCCATCAGGTGACAATAGAGGACGCGATTTTTGGCAATTCAACCGATCAAAACCCCTCATCGAGCAAGTGAAGAAAAAATGAAGTCAACTCATGATGGTATTCACAGATCCAGAGCAGTACCAGCCCATTATCGATGCTGTCAATCCGTTTTGGACACTCCCAGAACTCGAGAGTGCACCATCTGTTCAGGAGGGTAAGCCGATAACAACGAGCAATACAGGTATCACTCCAGAGCCACTCATATCACTCGGGCTCCCAGTAGACAATCGTGGAACAATCCATATCATACCAGCGGGCAAGATCACTCTCCATACGGCTGATGGGAGTCAGCTACTCCGTATCGGCAAGGAGCTCGTCAAAAATGACAATGGGGCCATCGTCGGTGAGAAGATCGTAGACTATCTCACGATCAATGAAGAAAATGGGAATGTACTACCAAGTACGAATCGTACATTCATGATGAATTGGTATGGATTTGCTCGCGAAAATATCGGAGATGATGGTCGAGTATATATCAGCTATGAGACACCGAGTCAGTACTACTCTCGCGTTGCTCGCGAAGAATCAGGTTACCTCTATCCATGGGACAAGCTCGCACTCACGCATGTCACTCGTACTCTGAGTGCCCGAGTCGATCTCTCCTATGTGGATCCCGTCACCAAGACTGTCATATCTCGCAACTATGATCTCCCGATGAGCATAGGGTCAGATGAGATAGTCAAGACATACAATACTGGACTTCTCACTCCACTTGCCATCATCGCTCTGATCTGGTGGTGGATCGCTATCTGGAGACGCCGTAGATATCACTACAATAGTCACGAGACGCTCATCTGAGAGGACTGAGATGATGAGATCGCAGTTCTCGAGCGGGCCAGAGCAGTGATGTTTGCTCGTGAGGCAACTCGAGCCGCAACATCCATCAAAAAGAAACCAATAGCAAAAGTCGCAACCAGCAAAAAAACTATCATAAAAACGACTGCAGTAGTAGAAGTGGCAAAGTCACCAGCAAAAAAACCAGTTGCGAAAAAATCCACAACAACTGAGAAGATCACTCCAGAAAAAAAGACAGTAGTCAAAAAAACTCCTGTAGTAGTTCCCAAAGAAGTAGCCTAGCTTAATAAAAAAGACTATTCGAGTATTCGAGTAGTCTTTTTTATTATTGCAGTTCTTTCACGTTTTTGATCTTGGTACACTCCATCCCCTTGGGGATCTTGCCCTCATAGCTCGCAGGGATCACTGCATGGGTGAATCCGAGCTTCGCCGCCTCCATGAGTCTCCGATCGAGGAACATCACATTTTTCACCACTCCAGTGAGAGACACTTCTCCGAGATAGATCGTTTTTCCGAGTGGTTTTTCTCGCTTGCTACTCGATATAGCTGCGATACACGCTAGATCCACTCCAGGCTCCGATACCTGGATACCACGAGCAATATTGAGATAGGTATCGTAGTCCTCCAGCTTCACACTCGTGAACTTGCTCATCACGGCAATCAGGAGATCGAGCTTACCCTGCGAGAGTCCACGAGCTGATCGCTTGGGATATCCGAACTTGGTATGCGTCGTGAGGGCCTCGATCTCGATGAGGATCGGACGATTTCCTTCGATGGTGAATGTCAGAGCCGAGCCCGAGAGCACCGTCCCATCAGAGTCGATGAACTCCATACCAGGATTGGGGAGATCGATGAGTCATTTCTCTTCCATACGGAACAATCCCACACTATCCGTCGGGCCGAACCGATTCTTGAGAGCTCTCAGTATCCGGTAGTTCTCCGTACGCACTCCCTCGAGGAATAGTACCACATCCACGAGATGCTCGAGTGACTTCGGCCCACCGATCGATCCATCCTTCGTCACATGTCCGATGAGGATGATGGATTTTTGCATTTTCTTCGCGATATGCATACACATCTCCGTCATGATACGGATCTGAGAGATACTCCCCGGGGATCCATCGATAGACGATGATGAGAGCACTGAGAGTGAGTCGATGATGATGATACTGGCAGTCGACCTCTCTATAGTGACAAATATAGAATCCCAGTCCGACTCCGTCAGGAGCGATATATTCGCATGACCGACTCCGAGTCGTACTGCCCGAGCACTGATCTGTCCGATATGCTCCTCTCCTGATATATAGAGTACCTCTTGGTTGCGACTGGCGTACCACTCACTCATCTGGAGGGCGAGAGTAGACTTGCCTATTCCTGGCTCTCCCGAGAGGAGGACGAGTGATCCTGCTGAGAGTCCACCACCGAGGACAGCATCAAGCTCACCCGATGAGCTCGGATATCTCTCCATCTTATTCGTTGTCGAGAGTGGATCGATTCACTTGGTGACCAGGACTTTTCCAGTTCCTATTTTACTCTTTCATTTTTGTACGGTTGACTCGTGGAATGTGTTCCACTCGCCACACTTCGGGCACTTCCCTACCCATTTCGGTGATGTCTCGGAGCATGATGAGCAGATGAACATAGATGAGAACTTAGATCTTAGGATTTAGGACTTAGACTGATTCAGCAGAGAGGCTACTTTTGATATCCGAGTAGAAGAAACCCTTTCTCAACAGTGATGCGATCATCTTTTCTCGGATTTTTTTATCGTCAGTATTGTATCGATTTCTGTATTTTTGTACTTCTTTTGCGAGATTATCAGTATCATTTTGGTCAGTCAGGAGCTCCGTGATCTCATCCCGGAAATACGGATACTTGCCGATGATCTGTATAGCTATGATACGACGAGACTTGCCCCGCTGCTCGAGAGTCTGTATCTGGTGTATGATATTCGATCGATGCGACTCCCAGTCGTGGATCTCGGTATCGAACATCTCGATTTTCTCTGCAATCAGATCCTTTGGGAATTCTTTTTTCATGAGTTTGGTACTCATCTCCCGCTTCCCCTTCCCGAGTGAGACGAACGATCTCATCCACATATCCGCCATCATCGACTCATCATATCCATTGTCTACGAGTAGTTGTACTGGATTTTGGCAATTCTTTTTTTCCAGATAGGCAGTCACTTTTTTACGAGATGGAGCATATCGGCTGATGTAGTTCGCGAGGCGGAGAGATATATTCATGAGAAAAAATTGACGCAACCAAAAACATATGATACACTCTATACATATCTCATAAAAATACAAATATGACTACCGACATTGCTCGTATGGGGCCTCATGCTCTCGCATCCTATCATTCTCGTGCCCTTGCTCTCGAGTCGTTCGGAGTAGATCCAGTAGCGATCAGTCTCTATCGAGCACAGGATCGATCGCTGGCAAAACAGAGTCGTTCGAAGCGGGCACTCATGGTGCAGGGGGAACATCAAGTGGTGGTGATCTAGTTGGATATATTTCTTTTCCTATCAGGGTTACTGATAGGATTTTTTTATTTTAAGTTTGAATTAATTGGATATATAATATACTACAGTAGTTATGAAAAAATCCGAACTATTATCATGAATCTGGAAACTTGACTCATGAAAACCATGAAAGATAATCACACTCATGGCATGAGTACATTGAGATGAGAAATCTGGTCAGACTATCTTGTTTGAACTCTGTGAGTCCTTAGATATTACAAGTGGTATTGTTTATATCATTTCCCGAGCCAATCCTCGTGCTATAACACAAAATATCCGACAAACAGAAAAAAATATGAATCGGGCATTTCACGATATTCCTCAGTGATCCACATACGAAGATCTCAGAGCTCAGGAGATTCTCCCGATACTCCGAGAGAGCGATATCCTCCTCGATGTGCATAATACTCTCAATACTGAGAACTCGATACCTTTTCTGATCTCTGAACATAGCGAATGGGATAAATATTTCCCTGTAGATAGGGTTATCTCTGGACTCGATATTCTCCATCCAGGCGGGAGTGATGGATATATGAATAGCATCAACAAGATATGACTCTGTATAGAGGCGGGATCGATCCACTTCGATGATGATGGACTTATGGCTCGTAACTCAATCATGAGTCTCCTCAGAGCAACAGGTAACATAGGATGAATACCAACGATCACTGCATCACAAAAGAAATATCATCTTGATACCATCATCAAAGCAAAAACTACAGAATTCCAATTTATCAAAAAGTGGCTCGATTTTGAATGAGTAAAAGAGTGAGAGCTCATTGCTCATGATGGAATAGAGCCAATATATGCACCATACGATGGAGTAGTAGTGTTCACCCATGCAACCAAAAGCATAGGAGATGAGATGTGTGTATTTGGAAAAATACTCTAGTCCAATAACAATAAACAATCGATATATCCAAAAAAAATCCATATCAAATATGGATTTTTTTGTTATAGAAACATTTGACTTAAACCGTATTTCAAATAATATTGTATTACCTTACTAATACAGTATACTTAATCATATGAATAAATCACTAGAGATGCGGGAGGAAGATTACCTTAATAGAACTATGTTCGAAGCAAGATTAAACGCAAATAATACTCATGCCTGAAAGAATATTAAAAGATCTACCGATAGAGTCAGTGAGGCACTATGACTGGCACCTGTTTTGACATACGAATGAATCATCCTGATAAATCCACTGGATACAAATCCGAAAACATTCACACAATGACCAGATGCAACACATGAAATATTTTTTTATAAAATTCACCGAGCTATAGAATTAGAAGTTTATCCGGAACTTCAAAAAGTAATACAATTAGCTAATGATACTACCATTAGCAACGAAGATTGACTGACTATATTGACTGACATTAACCATAGGCTAGAATTTGCTGTGTGAAAAATGGGGGAAATGTATAGAAGTTTTGATAAAGAAGCTTTTTCAAGATTTCGATCATTTTTTTCGGGTATAAATTTCAGACTACTAGATAATGAGAGGTATCCTGGACCAAGCTGAGCATCAAGTTGTATTTTTCCAACACTCGATATTGTACTAGGTATAGAAAAAGTTGCAGCACTATCTAAGAACGCTCATGTCGTGAGGCCAAAAATATCTTGAAGATGATATACTACAATTATCGATATGGAAGAAGCTGAGAGATGAGTAATGATAAATGGAGATTTATATAAAAGATACTCCGAAAAACCTGATTTTCTTGAGAAATTAAATATATTAACAAATACACTCAAAAAATTTCGTATGAATCATCAGTGAAATGTAAAAAAATATTTACCAGAAGTATTTGTCGGAACGGAATGAACATGATGAGCAGTCAATGTGCCAATGTATTTCTCAACTATTATAGATAATACAAAGGCTCGTATCACAACTCAGACGAACTCAACAGCTAAATAATACATTTCCCTATAACAATACCTTGACTTTATATACGAAATAAATAATATTGTATTATCTTGCTAATACAATATTATTGTAATCACTATTTACGATGGAATATACGAACGATGCATTCGAACTGTACAACTTACGAGTAGAGCTAATTCAATTCAGTGAATGAAAGACGATGACAGATTGAGCAAAAATATGAGACTACTTTGAGGTAAGATGAGAAAATATATATTTTCCTATGTGACAATGATTTTCATTTTATAATCTTGCTGCTATCATTCCTCTATTAGCCGCAAAGCAAAGAACTACACATAGTAACGATTGGATGAGTACAGACTCGGATGTGTCAGCTGTAGATATCCATTGTTGAGCTATATTCCGCATCACTCGTACGGGCACAACCACTTTTTATCATCATCAGGTCTCTGGCGAACAACTCAATATATAAAACATATGAACTCAAACAGTATCCCTCAATGCAATCTCCGCAATGGAGACTCCCACTCAAAAATAATCCTCTGAGGATGGCAACTATCCGAATGACATTCGGATAATCAAGCTAACCCAATTGATATCTATAAGGCATATATAGGGGCAGGCATCACTGCTATTGATTGTGCCGATATCTATACATGAGTAGAGGCGAGTATAGGAGAGAGCCTAGATACTATCTATTGATCTGGACATATACTCCCAAGGATCCATACCAAGCATGTTCCTGATCTTGTGGCCATAGAAAATAGAGAGATCACCGAAGAATGAACCCGATCACTGATTCTCAGGTCGATACAAAGAACTCGACGAGCCTATCTAGACTTGGTTCAATTCCACCAGTGGAACTATGAGATAGATACCTACCTTATTTCTATAAAAACACTTAAAGATCTAGAATACGAAGGACTCATACACTGAATTGGGGTGACTAATTGTTCTGTAGAATTCTTGCTCAAACTCGAAAAAGAGTGTGATTTTGTACCTATCAGTAGCCAGAGTCAGTATAACGTGATCGATCGCAGACCTGAGAAAAAAATGCTCACACATTGTCGAGAAAGAAATATAGCATTCTATGCGTATGGGAGTATCATGTGATGACTCCTCACAGGAAAATTCCTCTGAACTCCAGAGCCTCAGGAGCCTATAGAAAATAGATCCATGAGAAAATATCTGAGAATCATATCTGACTGGTGAGATTGGGAGCTATTCCAAGAACTCCTGAGTACGCTCGATACAATTGCAAAAAAAAGAAGTGTAAAAATAGGAGACATAGCCATTGCTTGGGTAATATGAAACATAGGCAATGGAGCTGTTATAACTGGTGCAAGGAACGCCATACATGCGAGAGATATACGAACACCATTTTCCATCACGCTCGATATAGATGAGCTATCTCAGATAGATGCGGTATATCTCAGATGAAAACCTATAGAATGAGATTGCTTTGATCTCGAGAGATATGAGCCACGCCATAGAGATATCATGAAGTTCAACCTCAATACCAAGTAACACTATACTCATCCTATGACCCACATAGAAAAACTCCACCTCATCACTGCCCTGCTCACACGAGTACTACCCACAGACCTCGAATGAGTGCTCACGGATATACTCACTCCTGCAGAGATCGATGAGATCGCTGATCGTCTACGCATACTCACTATGCTCGAGTCTGGCAAGAGTCAACGGGATATAGCGAGTGAGCTCGGTATATCCGTGACGACAGTGAGTCGTGGCAATCGAGTCCTCCAGTATGAGAATAGGGCAATACGATCATATCTCAACTAACTCCCATCCTGCTCACAATATGTATACAACACCAATACAAAATCCCTATTTCGCATAGGGAATGATAATATGTCAAAAATATCTGGACACCTCAGATGGCTCAGGGGTGAGGAATATAGTCAGAAAAAGTAGTAAATCAAGGAGAGAAAATAAAAACAAGTTGACGAGTCAGGTATGATAGGCTAAAATATGTGTGTAATTATTTTCTGATATTTAGAAATATGGCTGATATAAACATCATCCCAGGGCTACAAGAAGATATCGATAAGACACCAGATGCAATGTTGGCTGATCTACCTGAAAAAGTCATCAAACATGGCAAACATGCAGTAGCATCAGTGCTTGCTGGATTGGCTATATCTATTGCGGCTCCAGTAGGTGCTCAGACGGCTCCAGTCAGCTCGTCCCCTTCCGTTTCACTGCAGGAGACAAAATGGGGATGACAGGTTGTGAAAATTGATGGGATAGAATACACTTTTTCGAGGATTGCGACACTGCCACGAGATCAGAGATCAGCTATAGTGAAAAAAATGGAGGAGCTAAATCCAGATACATTGGAAGATTATAATGATTATTATTTACAAGCGGCGAATCAGAGAAAAACAAATGAAGCTAATTGAGAACAAGCGGCGAATCAAGAAGCTGATCAGGCAGCAATTCGTAAAGAAGCGGCTATCAATGATATTATTCAGAGAATCCCTCAGATTATTCCAATATACGAATCAAAAATATCAGTCTGACAAAAGTTATCTACAGACCAACAAAAAACCTTAGAATACATACTATCATTAGGCAAACCACCAGAGTGGATGCCAAGGATACAAAAACTACTTGCAAATAAGCAAAATTTTGCATAAAGAAAGAATAAATGATATCATAATCTTGTTGGTATCATTTTTTTATGCTTGTATACGAGAAAATCAATGAGAGTGGCTCAAATAGTTCACATTCTCTAGAGATAAACATCCCTACAGAAGTCCAGAAACGTCTCGAATCTCAGAATATCACTATAGATCCTGAGACTTTTCGTCGAATCCAACAAGAAAAAGGTATATATGAATCATTTCTCAGGGATCTCACTACCCTAGAGGAAAATCCAGGAGAAAAATGACGTTTTGAGCAATTGTATCTAAAGGGGTTTTGACAGGTTGTGAAAATTGATGGGATAGAATACACTTTTTCGAGGATTGCGACACTGCCACGAGATCAGAGATCAGCTATAGTGAAAAAAATGGGGGAGATTGGGCAACTATGAATGTATCAAGCATGGAGAAATGAATTAAATGAAGCGGCGAATCAAGAAGCTGATCAGGCAGCAATTCGTAAAGAAGCGGCGAATCAGAGAAAAACAAATGAAGCTAATTGAGAACAAGCGGCTATCGAAAGGCTAAATCTGATAAATAAAGATCTCCAATCCTCCACCGATCAAATCCGCTCTCTTGCTTCCCTCCCTCCAGATATAGAGAAAAAGGCAATGGAGGAGGCAGAGAAAAATCCACCAGAAGGACTCAAAAATATCCCCACTGAGAAATACGGAAAATACAAAAATATCATCTTCGCAAACTACACAGTTACACACTTTGTGGAAATTGGGCAATGATTAAGTAAAGAGGATAGAGAAAAATTCAACCCTGCGATACGAGAAGCCAGCGAAATCATCAATCGCCCGTTTAAAGACTTCGAAAAGCTCACTAGTACTCTCGTTCTCGGATCTGCTCGTGATACGATCAATCAGCGATGAACCTCACTCATCAAAGATGGATACAGCAAGTCAGTCATATGGAATCCGAGTGATCGCACTATCTCGTTCCAGAATGAGAGATGAGATATCAAGATACTCGAGACAGCGAGTATGCCACCGAGGGAGTCAGTAGAGAAGAATTGACTCCGTATCGGTCGCAATATCGCTCGTGTCTCCCCAGAGCAGTCAGAGAAACAGGATCTCCAGAGCAAGTCAGAGAAACTCACGGGCATAGTAGCAAAAGACTCTAATTCCGTGAAACTCAGTAGCTCCGAGAGTATTCCAGGTTCTATGCAAGAGAAAAACTGAGATAAAATTAAAGAATAC
>JAYTJD010000126.1:0-1418 GCA_043731405.1 Candidatus Altimarinota bacterium | reverse complement strand
CCACACCGCCTCCGGCTTGATCACTACTGAGAATGAGCCAAATGGACCATATTGCTCTTTTGCCTTCGGAAATATGCCCTTCGTATTATTCGTGAGTCATGTTCCCCATCCATGCGTGAGGTTTCCGATATTTCCTACATTATTTTTTACGATATCTACGATGCTCAGAGCATCGAGTCCATCAGATGGGATACCGACTTTTTTCATAGGATCTTGTCCATTTTCGAGGATCCACTTTGTATACTCTGGGATGGCAATCTGTGGATCTTTGGAGTCGAACCTCACACCAGTATGACCCTTGATGATGTCCTGTGGTGCGTTTTCATAGTAAAAACTGGAACCGAATGTGTCAGGAAGCAAAATCGCAAGTTCAGGAAAATGAGCCATCCACTGACGATCTATCTCATACATTTTATCTATGATTTTTGATCCTTCGTCTTCGAATGCTGTCGGTATCATACGGAGCTCATGAGCATTGGTACCACGAGGATTGGATGAGCCGATCTCACGGGAGAGCATCACATTCGATGAGCCGAGACACTGTCCTGGGAGTTCGGATCCGAGGATCTCGAGTACTCGACGATGGATATCCGTACTCGCTGCTCGTCTGGTACCGAACTCTGAGAAAGTGATACGAGGATCTCATTTGATCACATCGATATCTGCGTAGAGTCGAGCAAATGTTTTTGTCATCACTCCGTTCCATTCACTCGGAGTCACCTGTGCCTTTTTCGCATAATGATAGAGATAGAGACTATTGATGATCTTCAGGGCAGGTATTTCCCACATCATCGAAGTCGCCCAAGATCACTCGAATGAGAGATCATATCACCCCTTTCCGTCATTCTCGAGTTTGTATTCTGGGAGTCGAAAATTTTTGAGAAATAAGAGTGTCTCCTCTCGAAATAGCCTACGACCAGTACTGGTTGTCATACCACGAAGGTAGGAGAGATCAGCTTCACTCACTCATTTGATATTTTTGGTCATATCGAGCTGCGATCGGAGTGCTGACTCTGGGATTACTTCTGCGAGATGTACTCGAGGATCACGCACCTTCATGGCCCAACGAACCTGCATATCACGATATTCAGGATGTGCGAGGATGAAATCGAGCATCAAGAACTTATAGATATCATTGTTGAGGAGATTTGATACCTCTGCTTCATCTCGTGCTGCAGCGAAACAATTTTGGAGTGTGTATGGGAGTGATATATTCATATTCTGATAGTTGTATTTAATGTACTAATTACACTCAATTTAAGAGATGATTTTGATTGATTGGATGCGTCATTGGCGATTCGGTGTGCCATCAAGTGATCTGAGATAGTCGAGAGTTGCAGTATGTCACTCTGGAGAGAGTCCACGGGTTCCTGATTCTGCGATCTCGACATCGAATCCCTCTTTGAGAGCATCGAGAG
>JAYTJD010000125.1:0-3664 GCA_043731405.1 Candidatus Altimarinota bacterium | reverse complement strand
ACGGTCACACTCCAGTGGTCACAGTTCGCGGTATCGGGTACGAGTATTGCCCGAGCAGGGAGTACGGTACTCGCATACAAGGTCACTGGTGCAGATCTCGCCGAGGTCTACTGTGCACAAGATGGAACAGTGGCAGAGGGAGATATCGTCTCACTCACGGGTGATGGAGTCTCTCAGATTCGCAAGTCAACCAAGGCCTATGATGCCAAGTCTCTCGGTATCATCTCAACTAAGCCAGGACTTGTCATCGGTGCGGCAGATGGAGAGGGCAAGCCAGTAGTGGTCGGTCTCTCTGGTCGTGTGCCAGTCAAGGTATCCACGAAGAACGGAGATATCCATCCTGGTGACTATATCACGACATCGGATATCCCAGGTGTGGGTATGCGAGCGACTCGTGCTGGACACGCGATCGGTAAGGCACTCACAGGATTTGTCGGAGGTGCTGAGGGGACTGTGATGGTATTCATCCAAAATACCTACTTCGATGGAGTCTATGATGATGTCATCACTGCTACGGGTACACTCACGACAGATGGAACAGGTATAGCTCCGACTCCGACCTATAGTGTCCCAGGATCTACTCTCGTCAGTTCTCCAGTGATCACGACGTCGACTCCGACTCCTCCTGCTCTCGTCCCAGTATCTCAGAGTGTAGCAGAATCCGATGCCGACTACCTCGCAACACTCACGAATACTGCTCGAGATGTCAAGGATACGATTATCGGGGCAATCATGACAGGGGCACACCTGATCCGTGACCTTATCGTCCTCCAGATCACTGCTCTACGTGGATACTTTGACCAAGTATGGACACGAGAGACTCATACTGAGACGCTCTGTGTCGGTACGACGGGGAACGAGACCTGTATCACCAAAGATCAACTCGATGCTCTCCTACAGATGGCGATGACAGTGAGTGGAGCTATATCGACTCCAGTGGCTCCTGTTGTGAATACGATAGTACCACCATCTACGACCACTACTGTAGCCCCAGCCCCAGCTCCAGTTCCAGCCCCAGCTCCAGAGACGAACACTACTCCAGTAGTAGAGACTCCTCTTGCTCCGACGGATACCACTACGGTGAGCACAACTCTTCCAGAAGTAGTCTCACCAGTGATAGAGATGGTAGAGTCGACTGTCGACCCTACCACAGTAGTCGAGGTAGCTCCGACTGTGACTACTTCTCCAGTAGTTGAGGTGACTCCCACAGTCACTGAGACAGTTACCGAGTCTACTCCGACTGACACCCCAGTCGTCACAACTCCATAGTTCCAGATTTCAGTATTCAAAAAAATCCCCTCTCTCGATGATTCGATTGGGGGGATTTTTCTGGATGATGGCTACTTATTTCTGAGTTGGAGCTACTGGAGCCGCAGCTGCAGGAGCGGTAGTACCAGTACCATCCTTGATGACTCCTGCCTTTTTGAGACAGTCGACGCTATAGAGTGATACGGTCTTGCCACTTCCATATGATACAGGTACCTCAGTCTTACATCCTTCTTGGTATTGCTTTTCCATGACAATCCCGAGATCAGTGATAGCCTTCTGGTATCCAGCAGCTTGTCCCTGGTTAGCACCATTCATGAATACATCATTGTTGATACGGTTGACGACCATCGGATACGCCTGATCGATGATGATATAGAGTGTAGCGATAGCGATCCAGATATAGACGGCGATAGTTGGCCATTGCTTAGGAAGAGAGATCATACTAGTAGGGGTAAAAAATAATACTATCGTAGTATATCAGTTTTTATGTATTGTCTATTTTTTTTTAGAAAAGTACTGTTCATTTTTTGATAATGATATGCAATATATTTTTGAAAAAAAGTAGTATGAGTATTCACCACGAGAGACATATGCGATATCCAATCATTATTTGAGTATATAGCCGTGACCGTATATGGTTTTTATATTGAGTTCTGTTCAGACTTTTTTCCGGAGTTTTGAGAGAGTCGAGTTGATCGTGTTATCTGTGACATCTTGGAGACTCTGTGGTCACCATATGGTTGTGACGAGGAGGTCCCGACTTATTATCTCTTTTTGTTCCTTGAGGAAGAACGCAAGGAGCATAGATTCCTTGTGGTTGAGGTATATTTTGTTATCTCAGACCCGTGTTTCCTGATTGCTGGGATCGTGAGTGATATCCTTGTATCTCAGGAATATGCGAGGTGTGATATCTATGGGTCTCCTGAGGAGTGCCCTGACTCTAGCGATGAGCTCATCAGGAACAAACGGCTTGGTCAGATAGTCATCGGCACCGATATTGAGTCCGTAGACGATCTTCTCACTATCTCCATACCCAGATACGATCAGGATGGGTGCTCGACATCCTTCCTCTGATCGGAGTCACGCTATGATATCGAACCCACTCCCATCACCGAGCGAGATATCGACGATATAGAGCTGAGAGCTCACACTCCCATGAGCCATGAATTCTGCATAGCTATAGAATACACTGACTGCATATCACTCGTTTTCGAGCTTCTTTTTGATTTTTAGTCCCAGGATTTTTTCATCATCGATGATAGATATGTGCATAGAGAGGTGTATATATATGATACTAGATATTATTTCGATATTATCAAGCGATAATGAGTCAAAATATGAAAAATCTCAAAAAAATTAATATTTGAGTAATAATTGGTTGTATAGTGATCATTAGTGAAGCACTTTATTTGTTTTCTTTTGGCTATACGAGCCTTTTCACTGTTATCTCTAATGGATTATTTTTTACCCATATATTATGGCATCATACACATCGCTCCTTGTGCCATCTCGTGTTCTCGTGAACCGGTGTATCACATCTTGCGTATTGTTCCTGTATGTAGGGTCACTCCATGCGGCGATCCTCGATGAGGTGATCGTGCCATCATCTCTCGATCCGATGATCGAGTATATCACAGGGAATCTCGATACCCCGACCCCTATCACTCCAGTAGCTCTCGAGATACCAGAGGCGACACGCTCAGCCCTCGATGACCGAGATATGACTATCGCTCAGGTGGATGACACGGTAGTCGTGACCACGAGTACTGGAGTGACACTCGATGATACCACTCTCTCTGGTGCTATTGCTGAGGTGACGGTCGCGATCGCAGCAGATACTGAGATCATATCGGAGGATAGGTGAGTATTCGCAGTCGAGAGTCTCGCTGTCACGAGTACGGAGGATATATCAGAGATCATCGCCCAGACGGGAGAGCCAGTAGAGGAGATCATATCAGATACTCGACTCGTCGAGTTCGGAGTAGCAGGGGAGCATCTCATATTCAGTCGTCCGGTACGCATGGAGGTCGCCGTCGATGGAGAGGAGGGATTGACTATCGAGATCGGAGTACGACATGCTGGTGATGCTGAGTTCGGATCTGAGGGTATCACCTCGAGTGCTGATGCGACCTGTACGGATGGTGTATCGAGTGATGAGGATAGTGCCGCGACGATCACAGATGGTCATGTCGTATTCTATACGTGTGGAGCCTCAGCATTTCTCCTGAAGGCTGGAGGTGCTGGAGCACTCAGATTCTGGGTACGAGGGAACAAGGGGATCACGACGTCAGGTACTGCTGTGACGAAGTGGGATGATGTTGGTAAATGAAATTTAGATCTCGTAAATGCGACTGTCGCTGCTCGTCCGGTCATTGCCAATGGAGTTAATCAGATC
>JAYTJD010000124.1:0-1430 GCA_043731405.1 Candidatus Altimarinota bacterium | reverse complement strand
CAGAGAGGCCGAACTCTTCAGTGAGCTCACGTACCATCGCCTCATGGGGATTTTCACCTGATTCTACGTGTCCACCTGGGAGTACCCATGGAGTATCTTTTGAGTGTTTTGTCATGAGAATCTGACCATCAGGATTGAATACGAATGCTCGGACAACAGAGGGGAGAGACATGAGAGATAAAGGCTAAAATATAATGAAATGTATACCCTTGTGGTATAAAAAAGAAGAGTTGTGAAACAGGACAATCACTATATAGAAAAAATAGAAAAAATCAAGAACCTAAAGGATCTCATATTTGCCACCAGCTCCCAGTCTAATGTGCCCATCGATCTCGAGCATCGTGAGTGTCATAGTGATCATATCGATCGTATACTCCAAGTGCTGACCGATACTATCAGGAGTATTGTGTCCATCGATGATGATATTGTATATCATCTGTTGTTCTGGGTCGTTCCATACTTTTTCTGCGAACATCGATATCGTCGTACTCTTCAGATTCGGGAAGTATTCCTC
This sequence comes from Candidatus Altimarinota bacterium, assembly GCA_043731405.1. Taxonomy (GTDB): domain Bacteria; phylum Patescibacteriota; class Gracilibacteria; order BD1-5; family UBA2023; genus JABFSX01. The sequence goes on along the minus strand of JAYTJD010000124.1, from coordinate 916 downwards.
GAGGATATCCGTCGCACTCGTGATACACTTCGCCTCACCACGAGCGATGAGTCAATTGGTTCCCATACTTGTCTCACGGAATATATCACCCGGAGCTGCGAACACATCTCTCCCATGATCGAGTGCGAGCTGAGCGGTGATGAGGGTTCCACTTTTGATCGCTGCCTCAGGGATGATGATGCCGTCCGAGAGGGCTGCCACTATCTCATTGCGGATCGGGAAGTGGTATGGCTCAGGCTCTGTACCGATAGGGAATATGGATAATAGGGCTCATCCAGATGTGATGATCGAGTCGAACAATCGAGTATTCTCGGCAGGATAGTACCGCTCTACACCAGAGCCAAATACAGATATTGTATAGCCCCCTGATGCCACGGTGATCTCATGTGACATCGCATCGATCCCATGTGCTCCACCACTCACGATACCACATCCTGCTCTCACGAGATCTGGTATCATGGTATCGAGGATCTTGCGACCGTAGCTCGTACTCCGACGAGATCCGACTACTCCGAGCATCTTGCGTTCTTCACGGAGAGTCCCTCGGACATAGAGGAGATATGGGGCTTGCTTGATTGTGCGGAGTTTCGCTGGATACTGTCCTGATTTGATCGTGATGATATCGATATTTTTGGACGCGAGTACTTGTTCCAGTTTTGGTATATCTATAGTTGCGAGTTTCTCGAGGATCTTGTTCCTGCGGTCATCTGTCATCCAGGGTGTTGGGATTTTTTTAGTTCACAAAAAATCTACGAGTGTATCCGAGTAGTTCTCATGACTCTCGAAGAGGTTGTGGAGATCGCGATGGGTGAATCCACCACTATGGAGTACGGTGAGTGCGAGTGAGCTATCTATGTGATTATCCATGGGTGTATCGTTTTTTGAAAAAGGCATTGAGGCTGTCTCCTATATTGGC
>JAYTJD010000123.1:0-3691 GCA_043731405.1 Candidatus Altimarinota bacterium | reverse complement strand
CAGGATCAAACGGTCTCTTCACGAGAGCCTTGAGCATAGAGTTCACGATCTTGGTACGGTCGTATGGCTCGAGCTCGCCCGATGACTTGGTCACCATGAACGATACGAACTCGAGTCGCTCGAATGTGGTAAAACGGGATTCACACTTTTCACACTCACGACGGCGGCGGATAGCCTTAGCATCATCAGTGGTACGAGAGTCGATAACACGAGTATCGGGATTGCGGCATTTTGGGCATTTCATAGATCAAATGGAGTGAGGAAAATAAAATTAAATTTTAATTTTGCGAGTGGAATACAGAAGCAAGAGACTGAAGGTGTCAGAATCCTCTAACAAAGGATGAAAAATTCTTACTGTACCATGATTTTCTCATATTTGCCAGTAGCATGGATATTTGGCTGGTACATATAGTACGTGGTAACTGGAGGGAGTAGATATGTGCCGACATACTCGGGTCGGATATAGTAGGTATATGTATATGGCTGATCGGTTCGTGAGATATATTCCTGAGTAGCGAAGATCCGATCCACTCTCGATTCGACATGTGTCCATCAGTTCCAGTATCCATATTCACTACTTGCATCCGTGGTAGTCGAACTTTCTGTTTTGAGCATTCATCGTATTGGTCTCCAACCACCTGGGATATAGTCCTCGAGCGTGAGGTAGTATTTTCTACTATTGCTTGTTTTTGGTGTGACAGTGATACGGACTCGGTAGAGTACTCCCTTGTCAAATACGCCATTGTTCACTGGAGTTGCTGATATGAATTGTCCAGTTGTATCGAGTCACTTGGACTCATCGACTCGCTCGAATACTCGTGATACGCTGAGCTCTGGATGTGATATGGGCTGTACCTGGAATATATCGATCGGCTCATCTCGAAGAGAGACCTCATAGTAGAGGATCCCAGTTCCAGTGAGTCATGATATATTGAGAGTATTCCCTATGAGCGATCTGCGAGTATCGTAGCTATATCGGTGAGTTCACTTGGCTACACGTACTGGTATCTTGAGCTTGCCTGTAGAGATGTCCATCGATGAGAGTGTATCACTCGCACTCGAGAGAGATATGAGTGTCATGAGGAGTTGGATCCGTGATTGTGTCGATAAATAGTATGACTCGAGATCGACTCACCTCAGGAGCTCAGATACGATATTGGCCGCTGCCTGTCGCTCTCCCGTCTGTCCGAGGAGACGAGCATAGATCGAGAGATCTGCCGTATCATCCCAGTACCAATATGACTCACTATTTCGAGAGCTCATACGGGATTTGAGACTCTGTTTTGTGGTAGCATCGAGTCTGCCCAGTGAGGTGAGACCCTCACTATACATCAGGTAGCCATGACGAGAGAGTTTCTTTGTATCTATGTAGTTCCCCATCTCATCTGTTCTCGGATGCTTGGCACTGGCGAGTGTTGCGAATGTCTCTGCTCTACTATCTGCATCATCTGTGATAGGTATCGTGCTGATATAGTCAAGCCCTCGAGATATCACATCATCGGGTATTTGTACTCCGAGTTTGCGGAACTCGTAGAGTGATCTGATAACATATGGGGTGATGTGAGCATTGGGACTCGTATCATTTTCCCAGTACTTCCAGCCACCACTCGCATCTTGCATCTTGAGTATTTTCTCTACTCCTGCATCGAGATTTTTCTTGGCGGTTATGGTATCGACTTTGATACCGAGAGCTGATCCGAGACTGATGGCGATAGCATTTGGCAGGGTGCTCGATATCGTCTGTTCGATACAGCCATATGGATAGGCGATCAGTGCGGCGATGACCCGTTCGGGATTTTGCAATGGACTATCTGATACTGAGATAGTGACCTGAGAGTCTGGACTCGTGTTCTTGCTCATCTGAGGGAGTGTGAGAGTGACGCCAGTATCTGTCGATCCAGAGACTCGTCGTGTATCGGTGATGAGAGGAGGGCGAGCTATATAGAGAGTCTTCGTCACACTATCGAGGACGACTCACTTGCTATCTCGGAGCGTCAGAGTATAGGGAATATCGCCATTCCATACTTTTCATACTGCGACCTGGTAGTCCTGTCCGATCGCCTGACTCGGCTGGAGAATCAGGGTTTCTGACTTTTGCAACAGGGAACCACCAGTCCCGATACTGAGATCCAGAGTTGCCCCAGTGATCTGCGTAGTCGAGTTGAACACTGATGCCGTGATCGTCGTCATGTCTCCAGGATAGGCGAGCGATGGTGTATGGATCTCGAGTGTATAGTCTCGTCTGACGGCTATGGTCCGCTCAGTCACTGAGAACTGCGATGATCGAGTTTGCCCGATGGCGATGATACGATAGTCGGTGACATTGTCCGGGAGTTGGAACGATACCCGTGCCTTGCCACTAGCATCGGTGAGTATCGACGCGTTGTAGTAGGCAGTGTTGCGAAATAAAGTACGAGACGAGATCTGTACTCCTCCACCACCCTTGTCTCCGCTTCATCCGTTCGATCATTTTCGAGAGAGGTATCGATTGCGTTCGATACCGATGGCCGTGAGTGCGGTCTTCATCGTGAATGGATACTTCTGGAAGAATCGTGGTATGATATCGAGATCGATATTCCCGAGGAGTCGGATGAGACTCTCATCGACCACCATCACCTCTATCTCTCCTGATTCTCACTTGCCAGCCTTGCTCGTGAGTGCGATATCTATGCTGACGGTTTCACGATTTTTGTAGGTCGTTTTGTTCGGGGTGATGCTTAGGTTTCATTTTTTATCCGAGAGGTCCATGATGATCTCGCCGTATCCGACCGCATATCCTCGACCCGAAAGTCCTCATCGTGGGAACGCGATAGCTCCGATATACACATTGGGATAAAAACTATCATCGATCGGGTAATCCCTCGTATAGGTCGACCCAGAATAGGCAACATACTCGTGGTCGATGACTCCACCTCGCTCGCGAGTAATATAGAGATGACCTCCACTCGAAAATGGTGTCGTGATGAGTACATGAGCCGTCTCGCCATCATGGTATATCGTCCGCTCTGGTATGACACGGAGGGTACTGTCACGACTCTGGTAGTCCCCAGTGAGATATATGAGTGTCTCATGGATAGCTCCTGCTGGTGGCTCGATCCCAGCTTGTGTGATCGGGAGGATACGAAGATAGTATTCACCGGCCGTGAGTCACTTGGTATCGAGTGCTAGATTGGCAGATGTGATAGAGCCAGATTGTATCACGGTGTCTATGCTATGTACTACAGGGGCTTGCTCATCCCTAAGGGTTGAGATCTGCTCACTCGTATAGACTCGATGAACGAGTTCATATCGGTATTTGTTCGAGAGACTTGGGTCCCATTTTCCGTGTTTTGGACTGATTGTCGCCTCGATCTGAGTCCCTGGTATCATCATCCGACTCGTTAGTGTGGACTGGAGGGGATTGTTCATATCGGCCATCTTGTACTGTTGTCCGAGGCCGACTGCGAGCGTCGCTGGAGTCACGACGGTCTCGCCTGTGAGCGGATCTACGATCGTCACCTCAGCGGTATATATGTAGTCATCGGAGAACGATGAGAATGCCACCTCAGTGCGGAGTATACCATATCCATCTGCATCGATAGATCCCGTTCCCTCGGTATAGAACTCGGGTGTCGGCTCGTAGTAGCATCACCAGAAGCAGTCTCCCCAGTAGCTCATATCGTAGTGGATACTCTTGTAGATCCGATAGGTA
>JAYTJD010000122.1:0-1436 GCA_043731405.1 Candidatus Altimarinota bacterium | reverse complement strand
TCAATACCAAGTGGGTGCCAGGACTCCTCACGAACTACACAACGATCAAAAAACGAATCGCATACTACAACGAACTCGAGACATCTCTCGCGAACGGTATGCTCGAGAATCTGACAAAAAAAGAAAAAGCAATCAAACTCAACGAACTGACAAAACTCAAGGAGGCATATGTCGGAGTCAAGGATATGAAGCGGATTCCAGATGTGGTCGTAGTTGTAGACGGACACTATGAGGATCTTGCTCTTGCAGAAGCAAAAGTAGTCGGAATCACTTCTATTGCACTCCTCGGTTCTACAGGTGATATCGATAAGTCGACACACTTCGTTCCATGCAACGTGAACTCTATCAAAGCAATCGCATGGATGCTCGGTGAGATCAAATCAGCTATCAAGGCTAAAAAAATCGAAGATAAAAAACCTATGGCACGCGTCGAGACTCTTGCTCCAAAATCAACAACTCCACGCAGTCCAATCGCAAAAAAAGAAGTAATAGCACCAGCTCTCTAGTCTACTTATAACCTTTTTGTTCTATGATACCAACTAATAGTATAGTACCAAGCCAAGAGAGACTCGCTGCTGCACTGGCATCATTTGTGTTCTTTGTACCATTGTTGATGAATATGAAAACTGCGTTTGTTGTAAAGTACATGAAACAGGGATTTATTATCAATGTGATCGAGGTGATCATCGCTATTGTTGGTAGTTTTCTCTGGTTCCTTTTTGGGATCATAGGCCTACTCAATGTTATATGTTTTCTTACTTCCCTGTTTCTCGCTTTCCAAGCATACTCAGGTAAGGATCACGTGATTGATATCCTCTATATCAACAGTGAGAAGCTTATCAAGACACTAGGTCTCTCGGCTCTATTCACTCCTGGGAGATAGTTCCCAATATTATATACTAACTCAAAAATCTATGGTAACAGCTCAGATGATTAAAGAACTCCGAGAGCGAACTGGAGTCGGTATGTCCGATTGCAAGTCAGCCCTCGTCGAAGCAGAAGGCAATATGGATGCAGCGATCGATCTCCTCCGCAAGAAGGGTCTCGCCAAGGCTGCAAAACGTTCTGGAAATGAGACATCAGAAGGACGCATCAAAATCGTCGCTGACGGTAATGCAGTATACGTCGTTGTCGTCTCTTGTGAGACTGACTTCGTGGCTCGCAATGATGTATTTGAGGGGATGCTCGATCACTTCATCACTATCCGCAAGGGTGAGGCAACAGATGAGGCAGCAATCGCCAAGGCAGAGGATCTCAAGGCCTCTGAGTATACACTCAAGGTCGGTGAGAATATGCAGATCCGTACACTCACTCGTATCGAAGGAGAGGTAATCGCTTCATACGTTCACTCCAACTTCAAAAATGGATCAGTAATAGTTGCTAAGACTGGTACTGATACAGATATCCTCAAACAAGTGGCCATGCATGTCGTTGCA
>JAYTJD010000121.1:0-1437 GCA_043731405.1 Candidatus Altimarinota bacterium | reverse complement strand
ACATGGACGAGTCATCCCTTGCCATCATGGAGATGGATGCGATCTGCTGGGAGCACTCACTCGGTCATATTGCACCGAGACACCTCTTCCATATAGGTCTCCGGTGAAAAATCAAACGGCTTACCATCGATATACACCGCGAAATTGGCATGGTGATGTGCTATATAGGGTCGTGGGGTGAATATGTAGGTCGAGAATATACTGATAACAATGAGCAGGATGCAGAGAAAGTATTTTCACATAGGGTATAGGATTATATTACTCGATCGCTTGGGCCATGACCTCGATACAACCGAGTGTCAGCCAGACCGTCACGATGAGTCGGGGCTCGTAGATGTGTGCCCCGTACAGTCCGATCATCAGGATACCTCAGGTAGAGATGAGGATCGCCTGACGGATGCTAGAGTGGATAGTGGAGATATTCACATCACCTCTATAGTAGATCTTTTTCACAAAAAATAATGCCAGAGAGAGGAAACTACTCCCCGCCAGGAAGAGTCCCACACTCATCAGTGAAAATCCCATCATCACATTGGTCGTCGGATCCATATACCAATAGAGCATTCCCATCGAGGCAGTACTCGCGAGGAATATGAGAAACAAGATGAAGAAATAGGCCCGGAGTGGCATGATTATTTGACAAAAAAATGAAATCGGAGTACACTTGCCTATAAGATATCCATTTTCCCCCTATTAGCAACCCTCCCCATGCAAAAAAATCATCGAAAAACTACTGACTTTTTCTCTGCGTATCGCTCGTCTCAGATTCATAAGTATCTCTTCTCAGGAGGGATCGCCGTATTCGTAGCCTTTTCATTTGTTTCGATAATCCACTCAGATATCGATCCACAAGGACTCATGGCGAGTGTCGCAGGTGTCACTGTGGTACCACGATATGATGCAGATCTCGTGATGACCCGAGAGAATAACTCCCTGATTGTTACTTTTGGCACTCGAGCCCAGGCAGTCGATACCGTCGATCTCACACTCCTCGGAGATCCGAGTAGACTCCACTCTATCACATCCACCAATCCAGATGTTCGGATAGTATCACAATCAGATATGGGAGTCTATCATGTATCTATCGATATGCATGATCGAGATATCGCAGCAGGGACTCGTATCGCAGATCTCACAGCGAGTATCGACACTGGAGCTACACTCTCACTCTCTGATACACAATTCGTCAGCGGAGGACAGAGATATAGTATGAGTAACAAGGGAGAATAATTTCCTTTTTCGCACTTTTTCCCTATAATCCCCGAGAAATTGGGGATTTTTTGACTCGTTATCCCCACGCCTTGCTCTGGACAGCCTCTGAACCTGTTTCATATTCTTCAGTTATTTTTCCAGAGTCCAATGCCTCTGTCATTCCTGCGTAGGCAGGAATCTAGATTCTATCGTATCTATCATTGCGAGGTACGAAGCAATCCAGTG
>JAYTJD010000120.1:0-9375 GCA_043731405.1 Candidatus Altimarinota bacterium | reverse complement strand
AGGCAGGAGAGGCACCGATCAAAGAAAATCTCGCAGCCGCACTCGTCGCATTCGCCAACTGGAAATACGCAACTCCCCTATCGGATCCGATGTGTGGATCTGGTACGATAGCGATCGAGGCAGTGATGATCGCTCGCAATATCGCTCCTGGACTCGCTCGACATTTTCGTGTAGAGGAACTCAGGTTTTATGATAGTGCAATCTTGCAACAAGTACAGGATACGGCTCGCAGCAAGATATATCCGAGTGGTAAGTACACGGTCACTGCGACAGATATCGATCCTGAGATGATACGGATAGCGAGGGGCAATGCCAAACGAGCCGGAGTCGATCAGGATATCACCTTCTCAGTCGGGGACTATGTCAGTAGTCCAGTATCAGAAGGGATCATCATATCCAATCCTCCATACGGCAATCGACTCCAAAACAATCAAATAGATGCCATATACCAGCGACTTGTACGAGATGTGAGCACACAGTGAGGCGGATTCATCACGAGTCATGATATCGGCAGAAATACTCTCGCAAACAAAAAACTCCTCAATGGAGGAGAAGAATGCAGATTTTGGTATAAGAAAGGTTAGTAATCTCCAATGTAGTGGACATATCAAAAAGTCTACTAGATGGGATGATCCACCCTAGCGGATTTGCTCTACAAAAAGTGAAAGCAAAATAAAAAATCTCATCCCGAATTATTGGAATGAGATTTTTTTGTGAATTATTATTTTCCGAAGAGTCCTTTGATCTTTGCGAATATTCCACCAGCATTCTTTTGTGCAAATTCTTTTACCTTTGTCATATCAGTATTTTTCATAGCTTCTTTTGCATTCTCGACAGCCTCAGAGACACCTGTCTTACCATCACCATCGACATCTTTGCCCATGAGTTCCTGAACCGCTTCCATCGCATTTTTGAAGTCGACATCAGGGAGATCTGTTGTATCGAGTCCGAGTTTTGCTGCTGCACCCTTGAGTCCCATAGTCGCTAGAGATGATTCGAACTTGTCTCCGAGACCTGATTTGAGTTTTTCGATCATATCAGATGAGACACCTGATGCTGTGAGTTTTTTGATGATGTCGTCCATAAGAAGAATTGAAAAAGTATAAACACAAGGAGTATAAGTAAAATATATGCAAATAAAAAAAGAAATATTTCTTTTGCTTGCCAATTTCATATTTTACATATAAAAAACACCTCAAGTGAGGTGTTTTTTATGACTAAGAATACTAGAGAGTCGTTGCACAGATAGCATATGCTGTGAGGGTCCATGATCAGTTTCATCATCGATCATATGTAGTATTCCAAATCGTCGCTGAACTCGGGAAACTAGCCAGTAGTTCACCACCTATTGTACTAGTAAATCCACCTCATATAGCCGTCTTACCAGCTGGACAAGTCGCTATTTGCGTTTTAGGATCTGTAGCATCATTGGCACTCGTGGATTGTACTATCTGATATCCACTCACTCCATTGGTACCAGCTATTCCAGCAGGTCCAGTGGCTCCAGTACCACCAGTTGCTCAGGCAGGTCCAGCAACTCATTGTGCTCCTGGTGATCCAGTAGCTCCAGTGGCTCCGGTTGATCCTGCAGATCCGGCAGGTCCAGCTATTCCAGTGGCACCTGTGGCTCCTGGGGCTCCAGCTGGTCCAGTCGCACCAGTGAATCCAGTGAGACCCGTCGCTCCGATGGCTCCGGCAGGTCCTACGGCTCCAGTGAATCCCATTGGTCCAATAGGTCCGATCGGTCCGATGGCACCGGTAGCTCAAGTGGCTCCTACAGCTCCAGCAGCTCCATTGGTTCCGTCTACTCCGTTAGTTCCGGCAGCACCTGTGGCTCCGGTTCATCCAGTAGGCCCAGCTATTCCGGCAGGTCCAGTAGCTCCAGTTCCTCCGGTAGCACCAGTGAATCCAGTGAGACCGGTAAGCCCAATGGCTCCGGCAGGTCCTACGGGTCCAGTGAGACCGATGGGTCAGATAGGTCCAATAGGTCCGATGGCACCAGTAGCACCAGTGGCTCCGTCGGTTCCATTGGTTCCTGGGGCTCCGATGGCTCCTGGGGTTCCTGGGGCTCCTGCAGATCCGGCTATTCCAGTGGCACCTGTGGCTCCGATGGCTCCTGGGGCTCCAGTATCACCCTTATCTCCCTTTGGTCCAGTCGCACCAGTGAATCCAGTGAGACCGGTAAGCCCAATGGCTCCGGCAGGTCCTACGGGTCCAGTGAGACCGATGGGTCAGATAGGTCAGATAGGTCCAATGGCACCAGTAGCTCAAGTCGCTCCAGCTGGTCCGTTGTTACCAGCGATTCACTGAGGTCCGATGGCACCAGTAGATCCAGCCGATCACTGAGGTCCGATGGGTCCGATAGCACCAGTTGCCCCAGTAGAACCTGTAGAAGTAGTGAGTAGAAAGAATTTATCATTACTTTTACAATCAGCTTTTTTGAATCCTTGACCAACTACGAATGCAGCACCACTCTCCTTGACACAGAGTTGGATACTCGAGATCGGTATTACAACAGGATTCGACTTAACCTTATCATCCGTGTCTGCTGATACCTGCAAGTATGCCAACGATGAGAGTGATATTATGGCCACCGTCCAACCAATAAACAATTTTTTCATAGAGAGAAAATTAGAAAATAGGAGCTATGGATGAGAGATAATGAAATAAAAGCACACACTTTTGTATTTGGACTACTCATTTTAAGATTTATTAAATATGTTACAATCCTTTCATATTGATATATCATAAAAATATGGCTATATGATATATCACCATCACAAATCTCTTTGCATTAATGAGAAATATTTTTATTCACATCTTTTTACATTATATGTATACTTTTTTATTTAGTGTGCTATGGTTTATTTTGGAGAAGTTATTACGAGCAAAGCATGATTCACTCAATTGTACAAAAATCACACAAAACTTGCTCAATTATTTTTCTTCTTTATTTTGTCTTTTTATTCTTGTGATTATTTTGTACACTTTTAGTTCATACTATTAACCCATTCATTGCTAGAGTTGTTTGATTCTCTATCATGTTTCAGCCTAGAACGATTTTGTTCTCTACATTTATATATATTTATATTTTCTCATATGCTCGAAACTATCGCTATCATCCTGCTCGTCCTCTGGGTACTCGGACTGGTATCATCATATACTATGGGTGGACTCATCCATATACTAGTCGTAGTTGCGATCGTGCTGTTTCTCATACGAGTCATCAACCGCAATAGATAGTCTACATAGGGAATGAAAATAAAAATTCTATAGTCGTTCCCATCCACTCAGAGATTCTGAGAAACTGTATTCTGATGAAGCGTTCAACAGGAATCATTCTCACTGTTTGATAACGATCCCTCATTTGATAACGAGCTCTGGATTCTCATCAATATATCGTTGAAGAGCCTCGGCCTTGAGACGAGTTTCGAGGCTACTGGCTGTATTTCCATCCTTTGGATCAAATATCCCTATTTTTCAGTTCTTGAATGCTACAATAAAATCTGGATAAAATACTCGTTTGCGTCACTCAAAGTTGTATTCCACTCAGAAATATATTGCTTTGGAAACTCCATTTTTGTACCAATACTCTATTTCTGGATTTTTCTCGAGATACTCTTCTACGAATCTGGTTTCATTTTTGGACTCATCTCGGAAGTAACAGGGATTCATGATACACTTGGTATATCTACATACTCTATACTGTTCTGAATACGACTCATGATCTGGAATAGAGAAGGCATATACCTTTCGGTCTTCTTTTGCCTCGATAGTTGCCACTCTCTTGGACTCGAAAGTTTCAAAACTCTTTTTGATAATATACTCAAATATATTTGTATTCGTGAGGACTATTCTCTGTACTTCTCCTGCATCAGATAGAGAGAAAAAGTTATGGAACGCCGCATAGAGAGCGTCAACGAGGGTTTCCCAAGACCTGGACTTATTGTACCCTGAGACGAGTTTTTTCATATACCGATCGAAACATCCTTGTAGGATATCTTCATTCACTTTGGTGTGTCACTTTTTGATCATACCATCCCACTCATCCGCTCCGATGATCGTCTTCTCGAGTAGGATCTCCACCTTGAACTGTTTATCGAATCTCACTCCTCGTTCTATGAGCTTGTCTCTGAGTACAGGGATCATATCCTCCCTGCTTCATCAGATATCTTCGAGCAGTGTCGTATAAAATGTCTGCCGATATACCTCCTTCGGAGAGAGATCATTGTAGTCAAGTCGCTTGCGATAAACGCTATTGGGTAGAACTATATTCTGGAACTTGGTTTTCCTCGTTGCGGATCGTGACTGTATATAGTCCTTGGCCTCTCACTTCTCGATGTTGATCTCTCAGAAATTGGTATAGACATAGCCACGATTGAGAGACTCTTCGCTATAGTGTCTGAGCTCTGGCATACGCATGATACGACCGACTGTCTGTATCTCGAATGTGATAGATCGTATCTCTCGGAACATGAGCAAGATAGAGGCTCTCGGACAATCCCATCCCGTTGCGATAGCTTGTTTGAATATGAGAACATCGACGCTACTATCGAACGCTTCGATACCATCGAGGACATCTTTGGTTTTGTCTTCTGAGAGCCATACAGCGAGTTTTTTGTTCTCACGAGTGATCCCATATTTCTCTCGTAGTATCTTCTCGACCTTTTCTATCTCTCGTTCTTCGAGACTACTCACCTTCGCAGTCTCTCATGGGAGCTGGATGAGGATGAGCGGATTGATCCTGACTCACTCTCTCAGGTAGGCTGATCGCAACTCGATCTGCTTCTGGATTCACTGGTCTATGATGATCGCATCTCCCGTCTCATCGAGGAGGTTGAGTTCACCGAATTTTTCATTGATGACGATATCTTTTTTTATCATACCGGCTCCGATTGGATCGGAGAGCTCGACTTTGATTTGGGCATTTTTCTTGGGCGTTGCGGATACCTCTATCCGCAGAGCTGGTTGGATGACACTCGCGATGAGTCTCTCTGTCTCGTCGCTGAGATAGAGCTGACTCTCATCGATGATGAGGATGATGCGTCGTCACTCTTCGAGTGTACCCGTGATAAACGTCGGCAGATTGCGGTCTGACTCGTTCTCTCGCATGAATATATTGGTATAGTCTCCTGCATCGACATCTCTATCCTTGTTTGCTGTTCGGGTTTTTTTCGTGACACTCTGCCAGTTGAAGAAGAGGATATCGTTCTTGGCGAGTCTATCCCGTACATCCGAGAGATCGTACAGGCGAAAATGTCACTCAGAGAGATTACGCTCGAGACTCTTTTTGCTCTGTGTATGGAGATTGTTCACACTCACCCAGACAAATGCAAAATCTCACAATTCTTCTTCTCGAAATCGTTCGAGAAATGCAGTCATCATGACCGTCTTCCCACTTCCTGTCGGAGCCTTGAAAACTATCTCCTGTTCTCATCAAATAGAGAGCAGTGTTTCTGAGAGTCAGACGAGCTTTTCGACGGTCTCTCTCTGATATGGCTTGAGTGCGACTTTCATAGGTATTAGAGTCAGAAAATAATCTTGTAAATAGCGAGTATCGGATCAGGGATCTCCTCCACCGTATATGCAACGCTGATCCCCTCGAAGTCGTCTCTCGTCATCTGTCCGCGAGAGAACACATATATCGATATCGGTCTATCCAGGGAACGGAGAATATCTGAGAACTCTTCGAAACAAAAGAGTCAAAAGAGGATCGCAAGATACCGATCTCCTCTCTGATAGAACCGCATCTCACGAGTCGAGATATCAGCCATCGGTTCCCATATATTCTCCCTGAGACAGAGCATCTCACTACACCGCTCGACCATACGATTGCGGATATTGTCGGTTCACTTGTGCTTTGGGATGAACTCTGCCTGCAGATATCTGATATTGCCACCAAGTCATGCGACCTCGACTCACTTCATATTCGTATATCCTGTGGCCACACGCCTGACTCGCTCATAGGTGATATCTCGACATATATTCTTGTCTGGGAACTCTGCCGTATTCTCACGGTTAGAACACAATATGAATCTGCGATTGCCTCCATCTTCCTGATTGAGTGCGTGTACTGCATGTCCTGTTGTCCCAGATCCAGCGAAAAAATCGAGAATGAGAGCGTCTTTCGATGAACAAAGTATGGTATTTTTTATGATATCAATACTTTTTGGAGCTGTAAAATTTGTAGATCACACTATATCTGTAAGCAAAATCTTACCTTTTTCTGTATTAAAAATATTTTCATACCATATAGTTTTTAATTTCTTCGTATCCAATACATTATTTTCTTCATCCATCTGCACATAAGCCTTCCTATATATCTTCCATCTTCATTTTACAAACTTTGCCTTCAAATAGTTTTGGTCACTTATTGATTTCTCTAGTCACCAAGTCCAACATCATTGAAATCAGTCATCCCAATTTGGATATACTTCCACTGTATTTTTGGCGTTTTCAAACAATATCTCTCACTGCTCTGTGACATAGAAAGGATAATATAAATTGGGACGATTGTATTTTCAGAATTCTTTATGCGTATTTCGTAATTCTAGATATCGAAAAAATCATCATTCATCTTCTTCTTTGAACTGATGTGATACTTCATCTGAAGTTTTAGAAACTGTAACATTTACAGAATTGATATCTTTTGAGTAAGCAATAAGATATTCATGATTTTTTGCAAAATGTTTATCTAATACTCTTCACTTAGGATTAGCGTGTATTATTATCTGTGCTAAAAAATTTTTCTCACCAAATACTTCATCACATAAGAGCTTGAGTTGTGCCTGTTCATTGTCATCTATAGAGATGAAGATCACTCCTGTATCCTTCATCAGGTCTCTCGCGAGTGTGAGTCGCTTCTCCATGAATGAGAGCCACTTCGAGTGACGGAAGCTATCTTCACGATCGACATAGTGATCGTTGTAGATGAAGTCCTTGTTCCCAGTATTGTACGGTGGGTCAATATATATGACATCTACCTGTCACTGATGCGTATAGGAGAGTACCGAGAGGACATGATAGTTGTCTCCCTCGATGATGACATGTGCTGGCGTCGCATCTTGAGTAATAGCGAGATCCGTGATCTCGGTGAGTACAGGGAGAGAGTCTTTGGTTTTTGTGTCGAATTCTTCTCTTTTCTCTTTCCAGAAGAGTCAATAGTTTTTATTCTTTTTGAGGGATTTGAGCTCTTTTTCGAGTGCTTCCGCCTTTTCACGCCACCGTATGTCTTCGTTTTTATCTTTGAGATCGATCAGGAGATCTCGCATCTCGGTGAGAGTATGAGTATATATCTCATATGTGGATTCCGTCGACTCGTGAGCAGACATAATAAAAGGCAATCAAGAAATAGATTGCCCGAACTAATTTTTTGTTTCGTGTTAGCGCAACAGAAGCGAACAGCATATGCTCAGGTTGCGCTAACAAACCGAGTCCCTTCGTAAGAATTGAAAATACGAACAGATTGAACATATACTGTTCGGTCTGTCTTCAATTCTTAAAAAGGAATAAAAAGGGTTCGGGTTTGTTAGCCCGAGTAGTATAGCAGAATTAGGATTTTTGCAATAGAAAATTCCCCCACTTTCGTGAGAGAATTTTTTGGATTATTGTGATGGTAGTCCGAGTGATGAACAAATTCGAACATTTGTGGAGAGTATTGTATTTGAGTAAAAATAGATATTTCTGATATGACTATGTGGCAAACGATATAATAAAAATAGAAGTCAAACAATAAAGAATCCTCTCAATAGAGCCAAAAGGTATCCAATTTTCTAAAAAGTTTTGACAAGATATAGTGTAATTGATAGAGTGTATTATACAATATCTTGTATTTTTGATAGCGACTAAATGATTTTTGGTCTGCCCGAACTATACTTTCAGAGATATTGTCCAATCATTATTTCCTAATGTCTTTTTTATGTAGACCTCTGCATCAAAAAAATGAAAAACTCTCCTATTTTTTAGAGAGTTTGGAATTCCTATGTATGTACCTCGGATGAGGTACCCGTAAAAATCTTTGCGAGAATTTACTCGAGGAGTATATAGGTTTTACATCTAAGATCAAGAAAAAACATATTGACTTTGTTTAAAAGTAATATGATTTCGCTGATTTTCCGCAAACCAATAAGTTCTATTTTTTAATCCCCGATAACATGATTCAGCAAAAACGCATTAGGAATGCACAAAAATATTTAGATAAATATAATATCATTACAGGACAACTACAACTATATATTCCTATTAGTGCTGTAGATAAAGATAGAGTCACTGAAGCTTGATTCAATGGAATTTCTACTTGAGAACTGCTTTTACCAAAAAATATATGACCAACTAGCTCATATAATGCTGAGTGAAAATACAAAAAATTAAAGCATTTACCAATGGAAACAGCATATCGACAATCAAAATGGACATGGAAAGATTGGGGCTGAACCAGTCATGAAAAAGATGTTGAAATACCATATCAACGATATCCTAGAGAATTTCTTCCTCCACCAAGCATTGAATTATTAATGTCTAAAAATAATAAAAATGAAGATATTCTAATTACAAATTTAGCAATACCAGTATTAGATACTGAATCTATTAAACATGCTATAAATTTAATGCTTGAATTATTTTGAGTATGTTTTTTTGCAACAGAAAAATGAGAAATACTTGAAATTCAAAATATTAAAAAAGTTAATTGGACTATCTTACCAAAGTGAACCATAAATCTTGATAAGATAAGAGAAACGCTTGAAGTTATTACAGAAAAGCAATGAAAAACTGATCAAGAAACTACAATGGCTAGAATAAATTTCATTGACAAGCAGAAGCCAAATTTAGTAGCCATTTGAAATTGATGATTTTTATGATATCTAGTTTTTGCATTTGAAGAAAAGTGATTCTACATACTAGAAAGTTGTTTTACTCAAAATGCCACCTATATTCTTTGAAATGATTGGGAAAAAATATCTAAAATGACTAAGCAAGAAATCTTGAATCACGGCTTGCATATCTGAAGAGTCATTCATGACAGACAATGGTACAATAATATCAGAACTTATTTAAAATAATTTTTTCTTTCTCCACTTTTCCATATAATCAGAAAGCCAAACAACTTTCTGATTATTTTTTAGTCATCTCACCGTATATCAACGATAGCAAAGGGTAACTATGGTTACTCTTCTGCCCTTTTCAGTCTTTGATTGGTGAGGAAAGTTGTTTTGGCGAATATCGAGCATTATGAATTTTTATTTAAAAAAATTCCCACACTCTTAGGAATGGGGGAATTTTTTTGGATTATTGTGATGGTAGCGATACGGAGACTCGAACTCCGGTTACGGGAATGAGAATCCCGTGTCCTAACCCCTAGACGATATCGCCATATCT
>JAYTJD010000119.1:0-1446 GCA_043731405.1 Candidatus Altimarinota bacterium | reverse complement strand
GAGAGAGTGCTCGTGAGGGTATCTATGGTACCAGTGGTTGCAGAGAAGAGAGTGGTTGAGAGATTTGAGATCACTCCAGTGACTGCTGAGAGAGCAGTGGTAACAACAGAGGCAAAGGTACCAGTTCCAGAGACAGAGGTATTACCAGTGATGGATGAGTTCCCTGTCTGAGATGAATCTCCAGTGAGTGCAGTGTTTCCTGTTGTGGTAGTGTTACCGGTTACGGTAGTGTTACCAGAGACAGAAGTATTACCAGTCTGAGATGAATCTCCTGTGAGAGTGGTGTTTCCAGTGATGGCTACGTTACCAGTTGTTGTTGTGTTACCGACAGTAGTGGTAGTACTATTTGTGATAACGGGACCATTCATGATGAGGGTTCATGAGAGCATCAAGTCACCTGTAATGGTACTATTTCCTACGAGATATGTCGATCCTGTTTGAGTAGTATGTCCAATATGAGACAGATCACCCGTGATATTTTGATTTCCATTGAGTATCTGATTCCCATTGATAGTACTTTGCCCTGTTATTTTTTGTCATTGATATACAGAATTCTGTGTTCCTCCACCGAGAGACCCCATATACGACATAGCACTCGTGAGGGGTGCAGATGGATAGACTCATGAGAGGATAGGTGTAGATATCTGAGACGTAGTGTTCACGAGGGTCAGTGGTGAACTATAGAGATCAGCCAATGGCATACTCGTGATACGTCCACTCGCATCTCGCATCAGGATGGATACTCCAGTCCCAGTAATCCGAGCCATCGTTGGTACGCTATTGCTCTCAACAAAACGATTGGTATCGAGCCATCCATCATCTGGTACCATACTGGATATTGATTTCTGTATTGGTGTCGCAATTTTTTGGATTATTTTTGGTGCTGTATATATGCCTCTCTGTAGTATTGCTCTTGTTGCAACAGGAACTACAGGTGCTATAGGTGTACTACTCTTGAATAGATCCAGGATTGATGGATTCTGAATAGTAGATAGCCACTGTTTCTCGATCGGCATGATAGAGAGCATGCCCGCATGGGCAAATGTGGAGAACTCGAGTGAGAGGAGGAGTATGAGCGATAGGATGCGTTTGGTGGCATTGTGCTCGGTGTGTGGGAAGAGGGATTTCATAGGGAAAATTTATATACCCTTACACGCTAACATATATTTTCTAAGAAAACAAAGATTCATAATACTTTCTCATAGACAGATATTCATCTATAGATATAGCATTATATAATAAAACATTTATATAGATATGTCATTGCATGAGGAAAATTTATATTTTATAATATACTTATTAGCATAACAAGAATCATATCTTGATTATATTAATAATTGAGTTATGCAGGTCAGTCGAGCCAATCTACTATATCCTTGATCTCATCTCGCGAGATAGTATGACCTATTGGATAACACACCACAGTAGGATCGAGTCCGATATCTC
>JAYTJD010000118.1:0-3729 GCA_043731405.1 Candidatus Altimarinota bacterium | reverse complement strand
AATCAGAGTTCCGTATCAAAGAGTAAAATATGTTACAGAGACTCTCTTTTCTCATCTTTCTATTTCTCATGACCACTGGCTGTACGAGCCCGTATCATGAGCATTTTTGGCGAGAAAATGTCGAACTCACCTCTCCGAAATCTGTCGTATCAGGAGAAGTATTCGTCTCTGATGGCAAAGTGGAGTCACTCCCAAATACACATACGCAGAGAGATCTCGTCTCTCGTATCGATAGGGCAGAAGATCGTATCTGGATCGAGATATATACTTGGACGGATGCTGCGAAGCTGACAGATGCTATTGTCTGAGCCAAAAAACGATGACTCGATGTGCGAGTTGTCTTGGAGTGAAATGTATTCGGTACCCCAAAAATCAATCTCCCAATCATCAAAAAACTCAAAGAAGCAAATATCACAGTAGTCTATGCGGACAATCATCGATATTCGTTCACGCATGCGAAATTCTGGATCATCGACAATACGTATTCGATCTCGACAGGGAATTGGACGGCGTCATTTTTTACCAAAAATCGTGAATACATCTACACTGGGACTGATATCACTACACTCAGATTCCTGGAGAATATATTCACCGCCGACTCCACGCATATGGGGTACAAGGATATATCTCAGATTCCCTCTCATATCGTGATGTCACCGCTCAATACTAGGTCTCAGATCCAGAATCTCATCCTCTCGACTCAGACGAGTATCGTCCTCTATGTTCAGACTCTCGATGACGAGTACTTGCTCTGACTGATCGCGAGTCTCGTATCCTCAGACAAAAAAGTCGAAATATGTACCGCAGACAATGAGTCCAATAGGGCTCGTCAAGCAGAGTTCCCATCCTGGCACTGGCGAGTTACCCGAAAGCCCTATCTCCATGCTAAGGTGATCATTATCGATAATGCGAGAGTATTCATCGGAAGTCACAATCTCACAACCAATGCGATCGAAAACAATAGAGAGATGGGAATCATTCTCGATCATCGCAATGATATCGTAGAGCAGATTCAGAGTGATTTTATACGAGATGGTTGTAGATAGAGTGATTTTTTGCTTTTTTGTTCGAGATGTGTTACTATCATGGTATGAATATCTTGAAAAATAGCCTCATCACCCTCTTTGCGGTTGGACTCGCTGCATTTTTTGTATATGGATCGTTTGTTTTTGGTATGCCGAAGGACCAAAATAGAGAAACAGAATGAAATCATCAAGTACAAAAATCCGTAGTAAATATCAGTACTGATAGCAAATGACTCCAGAGTATCAAATATAGCCCCTATGATAGTGGCTCTACTGCTTCTGGGATATTATCGCTCGATCTCGGCCGTCTCTCGACAGCATTTGTCATGAACAATCCAGCTCTCAATATTACGTTCTCGGGCACACATGATATTATGCTTCAGGGTTTTCAGGGAATTGTATCCCTCTATGATCCATTTGTATCATATGCAATCCATCCGATTGATGCGAGCTATAGTGTGAATCAGATCACCAATGGGAGCTACTATCTCTCAGCGGAGCCAGATGGTACTGTTTCGATCTACTCGATTGATGTAGTAGCTGAGCTCGCGTTCTATGACAGTGGAGAACAGATGACTAATATGATATTGTTTCCTGGTATGTATATCAGATTTGATCCGAGTGCCAACCGTGATCTCAAATGAGCTGACTTATTTCGTATCATGCTCGTACTCGGTGATGAACAGAGTGACAAGCGTACTGGACTTGAGTTCGTCAATCCGAGAGTCGACGGAGGCAAGGAAGAGGATATGTTCTTCATGTACCAACTCCCGACACCAACCCGACCCCTTTTTCAGATGCTACACCTTTTGTTCAGGGATCGTATCAGACAAGTAGAAAATCTCAAAAGCTACGCGAGTAATCGGGGATATGTCACAGAAGATATCAATACTCTCATCTACAATCCAAGCAAAAAAAATCACTACCTCCTCGATGACCTCAGATCAGTACTCTCTCGAGCAGTCCAGTCTCAGATGGAAACCGTAGACTATCGTAGCAAGATCGATAAGATACATATTGCTTCATCAGAACTCGTAGAGGGGAATAGTGTCCAGAAGATGCTCGAAGAATTTCTCACTGATGCGAGATTCGCCATATATGGTAATGTGAATAATACCAAATTTGATGCCATATATACAGAAACTGCCAATATCCTTGGGATTGTTCCTGGTACTGGCAAGGGCAAATTTTTCCAGTACCTCTCTGATATCTATTCTCGCAATATTGTCCTCCAACGCAAGGATCCCACATTCTCGGGTATCGATACATATACTCCAACAGCTGACGGACTCAAAGAAACTCTCGATAATAGCAATATAGAATCCAAGGATTATTTTGATATCGCACTCTATACGTATCAACTCCTCCAAAAAACGCAAGATAAACAGATGTTCACCTATGAGTCAGTTACCTCACGGGCTACCTACGAACTCATAGATACTCTATTCGGAGCTACGGCTAAGTATATCGATTGACTCACGAGTCCAGAGCTCCAAAAGGCTGCATACCAAACTCTTGTCATACAGTTCTACGCACCGATCGCGGCTACGCTCAATAGATCTCTCTATGGTACCTATGGATCATATTCTGATGGTAAGATCTATATTGACCGTCAATACCTCGATGGTGACTTCGTCAAGTTCGATGTGAAGATGCTTGATAACCTGGCATCTACGTATACCACGATGCTCGCAGCATATGAGCAAGTAGCTCCTCTCTATAATGCAGGAGAACAAACATACACACTCATAGCACTCCGTGATTCTATTATCCGTATATGAGGGTTCCTCGAGATGGTTCGAGAAGGGCAATATAGAGAATACCAACTCACTCCATATGCAGGTATAGATATCGGGGGCATCCCAACTCCATCTATAGGGATAGATGGCAAACTCGAGATATATGGTGCCGCTCCTATCGTTCCAGTCGAGTCATGATCTCTCACTCCAATCTTATCTGAGGTTATCCTTGCTCCAATTACGCCAGGGGCACAATAGACTCACATAAAAAATATCACTCTGAATTCAGAGTGATATTTTTTATGTGAGGTGTGCCATCTTCCACTCTTGTCTTACGTAGATCTCATGAGAGCAGTATACTCGGGACGCTGAGCGACTCGAATACCTCTGGTCTTGAATACTGTGGATACTCTCTCTGTCCGCCCAGTCAATCAGAGAAGCTCTCCTCGGCGAGTGACTCCACTGAGAGTACTCCTGGGATGAGCCTCACGATACTATCGATGATGACGAGGGATGCAAGCTCACCACTCGAGAGCACATAGTTTCCGATCGATACCTCTCGTATATCAAATAGATCAAATATTCTCGCATCAACACCTTCATAGTGTCAACAGATGATGATATATTTGTCGGATTGTTCTGAGAGTTCTTGGCAGAGTGGCTGTGAGAGTGTAGTGCCACGTGGACTCGTCAGGAGTATAGGTATCTTGCCATGCTCTGACTCTATGGCTCGTAGGCAATTCGTGAGTGGCCCTATTGTGATGAGTGTACCAGCTCAGCCTCCGTAGGGACGATCATCGACTCGTCTCGTATTGCGGACGCTATAGTCAGCGAGGTTATGGAGTATGTAGCGAAAGAGCCCCTTGTCTTGGGCTCTTTGCATGATACTCGTATCGAGATACGGGCGGACACTCTCCGGAAAGAGTGAGATGATATGAATCTCGATCATACTATTGTATATCTAC
>JAYTJD010000117.1:0-1450 GCA_043731405.1 Candidatus Altimarinota bacterium | reverse complement strand
GGTCTAGACTAGCAAACATTATTTCTTATAATGCTTGCGTATGATTAAATTCAGTAAACTTTCTTCTTACAAGATATGAAAAATTTTTTACTATTTCTTCGAGGATTTTACAGCGACTCAGACAGCAAGAATTATGGGTGTAAATCGTAATACTGTAAACCTTTGGTACAATCGGTTTCGTGAAGCTATTGTACGACTCTCAATTGAAGAATCAAAACATTTTAAAGCAAGTTACGAGTTTGGCTCTGAGTTCGAGTTGGATGAATCTTATTTTGGTGCTCGTCGAGTCAGAGGAAAACGAGGAAGATGAGCTGCAGGAAAAACGCCAGTATTTGGACTTCTTAAGAGAGATGGAAGGGTGTTTGTGAGTATAGTAGAGAATTGTTCCAGAAGTGAACTCATGCCTATTATTCAAGGAAAGATATTAGAATGATCTACTATCTACACAGATGGATGGAAAGCATATGATTCACTCGTTCTTAATGGATATGACCATTACCGCGTGTTTCATAGTAAGAATGAATTTGCTAGAGGAAAAAATCATGTGAATGGAATAGAATCTTTCTGGAGTTTCTGTAAGAGAAGAATGGCAAAGTTTAACGGTATTGATTCAGATAAATTTCACTTGCACTTGAAAGAATGTGAATTTCGGTACAATTATAGAAACTTTGAACTGGCAAAACGGGTAGTTTTTAAAAATTTGCTCGTCTAGACCCTAGGGGATTATAAATAGTTATTCAGAAGTAAGAGAAACTTTCAAAGGTAGTGATCTCAAACTTCGACCCAAAACCCTCACGATCGAAGATCTTCCTTTTCTTTTTGCAAGTGATGCATTTTTTGCTCGAAAGTTCGATGAGACGATCGACGGAGAAGTACTCGATAAGCTCGAGAAGATGATAGCTCCAGAATAATTGTTTACTGATTTCTTATGTTCATAAAAAAAATCCTGAGTTACTTATTTCCAATCCATCTTAAGAAGTATCCTTCATATCTTCATGGAGTACTCTCTATAGATCTCGTAAATGGCAAGAAGGTGCTCAATACTGAGAAAAGCAACTATTCATATGGCTCACTCCAAAAAATCCTCCAGAGAGGACTGACTGAAATCGGACTCGACTCTAGAGTCGAGTCTATACTGGTACTTGGGCTTGGTGGTGGTGGTATCGTAGAGACGATACGAGAGGACTTTCATATCCTGGCTCCTATCACACTCGTCGATATCGATCCTCTTATACTCTCTATAGCAAAAGATGTATTTCATATAGAGAGATTTGAGAATATAAAGATGATCGAGAGTGACGCTCTGGATTACTTACAGAAATCGAGTGATCACTTCGATTGTATCATCGTAGACATCTTCATTATCGATACCATTCCGGTTATCTTTACCCAAAAAATATTTATCGAAGAAGTATCTCGGCATCTGCATCTATGAGGAAAGCTTATCTAT
>JAYTJD010000116.1:0-3748 GCA_043731405.1 Candidatus Altimarinota bacterium | reverse complement strand
AGAGTATGGCCTGTGGGACTCCTGTGATCGGGGTCGATGAGGGTGGACTGCGTGAGACAATAGTGCAAAATGAGACAGGGAAGCTAATACAGATACTAGACTCAGAGTCAGGGATCCAGAGTCTGAAAGAAGTAATCCAGAATACCAAAACAGAAGAATGGGAATCGATGTCAGATGCCTGTATTGTTCGGGCTCGTGACTTTTCACTTGACGCATTCCAAAAATCACTAAAATCATCTCTACAACTCTAATCCAAAAATCTATGACTCGACTCGCTATCACCTCCATGTACGCCAATCCGATCCATCCAGGACATATCGAGTGTCTCGAGCTCTCACTCGAACACGCTGATGAACTCTGGGTCATCATCAACAATGACAAGCAAGCTGAGATGAAGCGATGAGTCAAGAGTTTTCAAGATGAGGGCTTTCGTATGGAAATCGTGAAATCTCTCAAGCCCGTGAGTCGAGTATTTCTCTCGATTGATCAGGATGGGAGTGTCTGTGAGAGTCTCCGTATGGTGATCGCCGAGGCAAAAAAATCATGAAAGTATTCAGAAATTATCTTCACGAAGTGAGGAGATAGATTCGCTTCTGAGATTCCTGAGGCCATTCTTTTGCGGAGCGAGTGAGTCCGTATCGTCGATGGACTCGGAGCCAAGACTCACAACTCCTCTGATATGATCAAGCGTGTTCAAAATAAGGCAGATGAGGCAGACCTCGATCAAAAGCTCGCAGCACTCCCCAAGGAGATCACGGACGGGAGATATCTTGAGGTAGGGAATAGGCCATGGGGAGTCTACTATGTGATGGAGGATAGTCCACTCTACAAGGTGAAGAAGCTCGTCGTCAATCCTGGACATCGACTCTCTCTCCAGTCACACGAGCATCGGAGTGAGCACTGGGTCGTAGTATCTGGTGTGGCGACGGTAGATCTACGTCATCCAGACTTCATGCATACCGAGCAACTCAGGATGTTCCGCCCGAACGAGTGATGTCATATCCCTCAGGGACATCTCCATCGTCTTGCCAATACTGGTACTGATCCACTCGTGATCGTAGAGGTACAGTGTGGGACATATATGGGTGAGGATGATATCAAGCGGTATAATGATGATTTTGGTCGCAAATAATACTCTATGCAATTCCTCTGACTCGACATCTACAACGGACGATATAGCGAGTTCCTTGATCTCATCAAAAATCCAACTACAAAAACCCTCGTATTCACTCCCAATCCTGAGATATTGGTTCGTGCGAACTCTGATGTCGAGTTTCTTGATATTCTGCAAAAAGCCGACTACAATACACCAGATGCGAACTGACTCTATGTGGGATCCATGATGCAAGAGGGAATTGGATTTCTTCGTGCTTGTTTCGTGCTTATTTTTGCCAAAAAGAAACTCAGAGAACAATATGGCGATCTCATCAAGGGGAGTGATCTCACTCGTGATCTATTCGCCTATGCACAGGAAACGGGGAAGCGAGTACTCATGATCGACAACTATCGTATCACGACTCCGACCAATCCGTTCGAGATAGTGAAGATGCGGATACAGTCAGATCTTCCTCAATTATTGAAGACGAGATTCCCAGATCTCAATATCACTCTCATATTCGACGGAGAAAAAACTCCCGAAGAGATCGCAGAGCTCATAACAGGGAGTAATATCTCATATGTTTTCTCGTGTATCGGGATGAAGACACAAGAGGGGCGGCTTATCGAGATATGGTCACATCTCCCAATTGATCAACGAGTCGTCGGACTCGGAGTGGGGGCTTCGATCGATTTCCTCCTCTGATTACAAAAAAGAGCTCCAGTGATTTTCCAGTCACTCTGACTCGAGTGGTTCTATCGTCTCATCATGGATCCTCGCAAGAGATGGCGACGGATATATACTGCCGTGATTGAGTTCCCGATGATGATAAAAAATATTGACATATAGAATTATATTCAATATACTATGTTAGTTACTAACTAACTATACACTATATGCCTTGAACTAACATAGGCCAGTCTCAGTTAGAGATTTCTGGATGAGTCAATGCTCCAGCCTCTCTCGCTTCCCAGAAAAAGACCCATGAAGATGCTCTCCATATCATGGAACAATCAGAACCATATATCGCATATATGACACTCTTGCATCTCCAGCGAGCATCTCCGAACAATGAGAGCCTGACACAAGAGATGAGTCAATTATATGATAAGATATTCTTTCGTGCCTCTGATATCTCAAGTTGATTTGATGGAGTTATGACTGTGCGTGTTCCACTTGGATCGATGGTCAGGCTCAATGACAAGGTCCCAGTCGATGGGCTCGCAACAGTAAACGAATTACGTCAGAGCAACAAAGCAGGTGTCCTCTTTTCTGGTGTTGGTGCTATCAGTGTCCAGACTGCAGAGTGACTCAGGATTCCTTTACTCAAAAGGGATATCTGAGCCCCATCAGATGCAGGGAAATATACTCTCCCTGCTGGTCGTGCAGACAAATCCCCAGGACTCACAGCACATGAGGAAATTCTGGAGGAGATCGTGATATTCGGAAAAAAAGATGGAAAAATGCACCTCATTGTACCATATATGGCAGACGGTGGTATCTCAGAGGAGAAAGCAAAAACCCTCGTAAATATAGCAAGAGCAAAGTATCTCAGTAAGCTCGTAGAGAAATGAGGATCCCAGGATAATACAATACAAGAAATGCTATCCGCAGAAGTTATGATTATTCCTATGAATCTATGAAAATGATGAGAATCCATCAAGACTATATTCGAGTGAACAAGTTGGCAAAAGCCTCATGAAGTGATCGAAACTGGAATATCCCCAATCCATGATGTACCTAATAACACTTATGAGATGGTAAGATCATTTTCACTGGATCTCAGTGGATTCACAGATCTTGTTCTCTGAGATGGAGATGGATTTGGTCGTGATACTGCATTCTTCACTTTGGATCAGATCCAAAAAATGGATCTTGATAAAGAAGTGGTCGCTTCACTCAGATGAGCTATTGAAAAAGGAATATTTGATCAAAAATAAAAAATACCTCCAAATAATTGGAGGTATTTTTTGATTATCTTTCGTCTTTCGCGAATATGAGTCATTCGAGGGAGAACTTTTTCCCACCGACCCATACAGCTGGTGCCTTGAAGTCCTCTTCTCCTTCAAAAAATCCTCTATTCTCTCGTGTGAGTCCATCAGCAATGAGGAGTTTCAGCTTTCGCATCACGCCCATACGCTCCATCACATCGTAGACTCGATTGACTCCATCTGTATAGCGAGTGTCGGTCATACGAGCGATCTCCTCGATACGGATACCAGTGATCTCATAGTCTCCATCTTCTCTTTTTCGGATGACACATCGCTTCGGATCGTTCTGTTTTTTGAGGTCATAGTAGCGAGGGATATCCTCACCCTTGAGTGTCATTGCGACAGCATCAGGATCCTGGATGATCCCGTCTTCGTCCTCGACGAATATGAGTTCCTCTTCTCGTGTATCGGGGATCCGCTGGAGGAGGAGATCCTTGAGCTCGTCGATACGGATATAGGCTCCTGCTGATATCGTGAGATCGACTTTTTTACCAGTTGATTTCTCGAATATCTTCACCATCTCCTCGAGTTGTTCTGGATCGACGAGTTCTGCCTTGGAGAATATGATGAGCTCGTCCTTGTGTGCCATCGACTCGTTCCAGTTCTCGAGTTCCTTGCGGATGACTCGGTAGTTCTCGATCATCGCCTCTTCTCCCTGAGT